>JAEUNN010000260.1 GCA_016791085.1 Rhodocyclaceae bacterium
GCAAACCGGCCACTGCCGCTCGGAGTGGGTACATCGGCGCTGCGACGGACAGCATTTCTGGGCCGAAGTGTCGCTGTCGCGCCTGCAACTGGACCAGCAAACCGTACTGTTCGTGGCCGCGCGCGACGTAAGCGAGCGCAAACAGGCCGTGCAGCAAATCAGCGAACTGAAAGAACAATACGAAATCCTGTTTTCCGGTTCGCCCGATGCCTATGTGCTGGTCGAATACGAAAGCGGGCGCATCCTCGATTGCAATCGCGCCGCCGAAGCCATGCTGCGCGGGCGCCGCGACGAAATTGTCGGCCGCACGGTCATGGACTTCTCGCCGCCGCAACAACCGGACGGACGCCCCTCGCCGCAAGCCGCCGCAGAGCACATCCGGCGCTCGCAAGACCACGAGCGTCATCAGTTCGAGTGGATCCACAGGCGCGCGGACGGCAGCGATTTCTGGACCGAAGTAACGGTGTCGCGTCAGCCCTACAAAGGCGGCATGGTGCTGCTGGGAGCCTGGCGCGACATCGACGCGCGCAAGCAGGCGGAACAGGCGCTGTTCGAGTTGCAGGAAACCTACCGTCAGTTTTTCGAGGTGAACAGCGCCATCAAGCTCATCATCAACCCGGCCGACGGCAGGATCATCCAGGCCAACCAGGCCGCGGCGGAGTTTTACGGCTATCCGCTCGACGTGCTATTGCAGATGAACATCGCCCAGATCAATTGCCTGTCGGCGCAGGAAATATCGCAAGAACTGGGGCTGGCCGCGCAACGCCAGCGCCATTATTTCGATTTCCGGCACCGTCTGGCATCGGGGGAAATACGCGACGTGGAAGTGTATTCGGGGCCGGCCACCATACATGGCCGCACCTTGCTGTATTCCATCATCCACGACGTGACGGAACGCCACGCGCTGGAGCGTTCCAACCGGCAATTGCGGCTGTTGCTGGACCATTCGCCGGATTTCATTTCCAGCACCGACATGGATCAGAAGGCCTTCTATCAGAACGCCGGCGCCACGCAACTGATAGGTTTGCCGCCCGGCACCGATCTTACGCTGTTCGGCATACGCGGCGTACATCCGGACTGGGCCTTCGACCGGCTCATGAACGAAGCGGTGCCGGTGGCACTCAAGGACGGCTATTGGCGCGGCGAATCGGCGCTGCAGCACACCGACGGGCACGAAATTCCGGTCGATCAGCAACTATTCATATTCAAGGACGACAGCGGCCAGCCCGGCAGCATGGCGACCATCATGCGCGACCTGACCGAGTACCGCAAGGTCATGACGGAACTGGGCACGGAACGCCGCCGACTGCGCGACATACTCGAAGGCACCAATGTCGGCACCTGGGAATGGAACGTAGCGAGCGGCGAAACCGTATTCAACGAACGCTGGGCCAACATTATCGGGCTCAGTCTGGCGGACATCAGCCCGACCAACATCAGCACCTGGATCCGCTACGCCCACCCGGACGATCTGGATCGTTCCAACGAGCTATTGAAAAAGCACTTTTCCGGCGAACTGTCGCATTACGAGTGCGAAGTGCGCATGCACCACAAGGACGGCCACTGGGTATGGGTGCTGGACCGCGGCCGCGTATCGAGCTGGACCGCGGAAGGAAAGCCTCTGCTCATGTCCGGCACGCACCAGGACATATCCGAAATCAAACTCTCGCAGACCGAACTGATCGCGGCCAGGGACGAAGCGGAAACCGCAAACGTTGCGAAAAGCCGCTTCCTGGCCACCATGAGCCATGAAATCCGCACCCCCATGAACGGCATACTGGGCATGGCGCAATTGCTCATGATGCCGGATGTGCCGGAGGTGCAGCGCAAGGACCACGCGCGCACCATCCTGAATTCCGGCCAGACCTTGCTCACACTGTTGAACGACATACTCGACCTGTCCAAAATCGAGGCCGGCAAACTGCAACTGGATGCGCAGGTATTCGATCCGGCGCAAATCGTGCGTGAAGTCAGTGCACTGTTCCGCAGCAGTGCCGACGGCAAAGGTTTGCACATCGACGCGCGATGGGAGGGCGCAAGCGGGCTGCGTTTCCGCGCCGACGGCTACCGCATACGCCAGATGCTGTCGAATCTGGTCGCGAATGCGATCAAATTTACCGACTGCGGCAGCATACTCGTGACGGCCCGGGCCCAAGCCGGCGATGCCGACCACGCCATGCTCGAATTCGCCGTGACCGACACCGGCATAGGCGTCCCGAGCGACCAGCAGACCGATCTGTTCGCGCCATTTTCGCAAGCCGACAGTTCCATCACGCGGCGCTACGGCGGCACCGGCCTGGGGCTGTCGATCGTGAAAACCCTGGCGCAATTGATGGGCGGCGGGGTGGGCGTGGAAAGCGAGCCCGGCGTGGGCAGCCGCTTCTGGTTCCGCATACGCGCCGAACATGTCGCGGCCGGCGCAGAAGCGCGCCACAAGGATCGCGCCGCCGCGCCGTCTGATCCCGCCGGTCTGGCCGGCACGGTGCTCATCGTGGAAGACAATCCGACCAACCAGCGCGTGGTGCAGTCCATGCTGCAGCGGCTGGGGCTCGCGACCCGTGTCGCCGGCAATGGCCGCGAAGGGCTGGAAGCGCTGGGCAGCAATCCCGACATCGACCTGGTGTTGATGGACCTGCAAATGCCGGAAATGGACGGCTGCGAGGCAAGCGCGCACATTCGCGCCGGCGAACTGGCCGCAGGGCGCGGCCGCCGCCCCGTCATCGCCATGACCGCGCACGCCTTCGAGCACGACCGCAAGCGCTGTTTTGCAGCCGGCATGGACGATTTTCTGTGCAAGCCGGTCATGCTGGACGCGCTGCGCTCTGTGCTGGCCAAATGGCTGCCGGCACAGGCCGGCGCCGGCCCGGCCGCGACGCCGGTCACCGCCGCGGCCCGGCCGCTCGATCCCGAGCAGGTGCGCGGCCTGTTGAAATCCCTGTTGCCTTTGCTCGACAAGAACAAGTTCGATGCCATAGACCGCTACGAAGACATGCTGAATGCACTGCGCGATACCGAATCCGCGGCCGAATTCGCGGCCATCCGGCATTTCGTGAGCGACATGCAATTCGACCTGGCGGCGCGGCGGCTGCGCGAAATTGCCAGCGACCGCGGCTGGCAACTGGAGGCTCAATGAAGCACAAGCCGACCATCCTGGCGATAGACGATACGCCGATCAACCTGCGCACCCTGGGCGCCGCGCTGTCCGGGACGTACGACCTGCAATTTGCGACGTCGGGCCCGCAAGGCCTGGCGCTGGCCGCCGAATCGCCGCCCGACCTGATACTGCTCGATGTCATGATGCCCGGCATGGACGGCTACGCGGTTTGCCGCCGGCTGCGTGCCGAAGAGCGCCTGCGCCAGGTGCCGGTCATATTCATTACCGCGCTTGCCGAAACGCAAGCCGAGGCGGAAGGGCTGGAACTGGGCGCGGCCGACTATCTGACCAAACCCATCAACGTATCCCTGGCGCAATTGCGCATACGCAACGTGCTGGAGCGCGAAGCATTGCGCAAGGAGGTGGAACGGCACCGCGACCAGCTCGAAGACCAGGTGAAAGAACGCACGCTGGCGCTCAGCGTGGCCAAAGAGGCCGCCGACGCCGGCAGCCGCGCGCGGCTCACCTTGCTCAGGAACCTCAGCCATGAATTGCGCACGCCGCTGCATGCGATCCTGGCCATGGCCGGGCTGGCCAAGCGGCGCGCGACCGACGCGCGGCAGAGCGAACAGCTGGCCATCGCCGAAAGTTCCGCGCAAACCCTGCTGGCCATGGTCGATAGATTGCTCGACATGGCGCGCATAGAATCCGGTCATTTCACGCTGGCGCGCACCTGCTTCACGCTCGCCGAGGTGATCGATCCGGTGCTGCAACACGCCACACGCCTGGCCCGCGACAAAGGCCTGGACTTCAGCTATGCCGGCCCCGACGAGGCGGACCGGCTGCGCAAGCAAATGCTGGTGGGCGACCCCTTGCGGCTGCGCCTGGTGCTATCCGAACTGCTCGGCAACGCGGTCAAGTTCTGTGCGCGCGGGGAAGTGTCGCTGCGCCTGCAATGCCGGCCGGCGGCCGATGGGGCACTCAGGCTGCGCGCCGAAGTTGGCGACCAGGGCATGGGCATTTCGGAAGAAGACCAGAAGCACATATTCAATTCTTTCCACCAGCTGGATGGCTCGCCCACGCGCAAGCACGGCGGCACTGGAATCGGCCTGTTCCTGTGCCGCCAGCTGATGGAAATGATGGGCGGGCGCATAGGCGTCGAAAGCCGGCCCGGACTATCCAGCACCTTCTGGTTTGAAGTGCGGCTGCCCGCAGGGGCCGATCCCGCCCGTTTCCATGCCGGCGCGCACGAAGACGCGCAATCGCGCCTGCGCGAGAGCCATGCCGGCGCGCCCATCCTGGTCGTGGACGCCGACGAAACCACGCGGATCAGCCTGCGCAACGCACTGGAACCGTGCGGCCTGATGGTATTCGAAGCTGCCAGCGCCGACACTGCGCTGGGCATGCTGCAAGCTGCGGCATTCCGGCTCATCTTGCTCGACGTCGGTTCGCATGCGGCGGAAGGACTGGAACTTGCCTATGCGATCCGCTCCATGCCGCAATCCGCACGCATCCCTTTGCTGGCCTTGAATTCCGGCGCGTTCGGCGAGCACCGCGACGACTATCTGCGCGCCGGCATCAACGCCAGCATTCCGCAACCGATAACTCCGGCGCTGCTGCGGCAAATCGTGCTGGAATGGCTGTCCGAGGC
>JAEUNN010000332.1 GCA_016791085.1 Rhodocyclaceae bacterium
CTGCAAGCTCGCCGCGCCGCCCTCGCGCACGATGGATACGCGCAAATCGTGCAGCACCAGACCCATGAAGCGCGCGCCGCGCTGCAAAGCTTCGAGCAGGCTGCGCCCGCCCATCATGGCGCGGCACAGAAATTCGAAACAGCCCGGACGCAGCGGCTGGGCGAACAGGCCGAATCCTTCGTCTTCGAGTTTTGCAACGACCAGGTTATAGAGCCTGGTATAGGAATCGATGGGTACGCGCGCGCTGCTGTCAGTTGCAAGTTCCGGGTCCATGCCGGCCGCGGCCAGCAGTAGGGCGCCGGAAATCGCACGCGCGTCCAGCCCCGACAGCATGCCGCTCACGAAACCCATGGCTACCGTGGCGCGATGTCTGGGCGGTGCGGGGGAAGCCGGGGCCTGGGGCCGTTTTCGCATGGTCGGGACCGGGTGGGTCGGAGCAAATCCGGTGTACTCGAATTCCAGCCGCGCCGGGCGCTGCCGGCAAGGCCAGGCGGCAGTTAAAGGCGACCGGCGCCGGCCTGGTTCGCGCGCGCACGCGGCGCCCGGGACGCCCTGCCGAAATTTCGACAAACCGGCACTATCGGGCCGCCGCGCCCAGGTACGCCGCGTTTTCGCAATTTGGCGGATTATGCACGATCATCGTCTGCGGCTGCAATTGAGTCGGCGCTATAGGGGCATTAAGATGTATTCCATACAGGCGCCGCCGGTGCCGGACAAACAGCGCGCAAGCGCTCCGCAACGAGGAGGAACACCGTCATGACCGATTTGTCGCTGAGCAAGAAACTGCATTCCTACAAGGCCCGCAATAAACTGCGCTTCGTGACCGCGGCGTCGCTGTTCGACGGTCACGACGCATCGATCAATATCATGCGGCGGATATTGCAGTCCAGCGGCGCCGAGGTCATACATCTCGGACATAACCGTTCGGTCGGCGACATCGTGAATGCTGCGCTGCAAGAGGACGTGCAGGGCATCGCGATCACCAGCTACCAGGGCGGCCACGTCGAATTTTTCAAATACATGATGGATTTGCTGCGCGCCAACGGCGGCGAAAACATCAAGGTATTCGGCGGCGGCGGCGGCGTGATCGTGCCGCGCGAAATCCAGGATCTGCACGACTACGGCGTCACGCGCATCTATTCGCCCGAAGATGGCGCCGTGCTGGGCCTGCAGGGCATGATCAACGACGTGCTGGCCAAATCCGACTACGAATTGACGGCGCTGGCGCCGGCGCCAAAGGACCTGCTGGAGGCGCTCAAATCCGGCGACCGGCGTGTGCTCGCGCGCGCCATCACGGCGCTGGAAAACGGTGCTTACGACGAAGGCGTGAAACAGTCGCTGCGCGCCGCCGTGCAGGATTGCGCCACGCCGGTGCTGGGCATTACCGGCACCGGCGGCGCCGGCAAAAGCTCGCTGACCGACGAACTGGTGCTGCGCCTGCGCATAGACCAGGAAGACCGCCTGAAACTTGCGATCGTATCCATCGACCCCTCGCGCAAGCGCACCGGCGGTGCCTTGCTGGGCGACCGCATACGCATGAACGCGATCGAACATCCGAACATTTACATGCGCTCGCTGGCCACGCGCGATACCGGCACGGAAATATCCGCCGCGCTGCCGGAAGTGATCGCAGCCTGCAAATTGTCCGGCTTCGACCTGGTGATCGTGGAAACCTCGGGCATAGGGCAGGGCGATGCAGCCATCGTGCCTTTCGTCGATTGTTCCCTGTACGTCATGACGCCCGAATTCGGCGCGGCGAGCCAGCTCGAAAAGATAGACATGCTGGATTTTGCCGATTTCGTCGCGATCAACAAATTCGACCGCAAGGGCGCCGAGGACGCCCTGCGTGACGTGCGCAAACAGTACCAGCGCAACCGCGAACTGTTCAGCCGGCCCACCGACGACATGCCGGTGTTCGGCACCATGGCGGCGCGCTTCAACGACGACGGCGTGACCGCGCTGTACCAGGCGCTGCTGCCCGCGCTGATCGGCAAAGGACTGAAGGCGCAGCCGGGCCGCCTGCCGCCGGCCGGGGTCAAGGCCTCGTCGCGCGGGCGCGCCATCGTGCCGGCCGAGCGCGTGCGCTATCTGGCCGAAATCGCCGCTACGCAGCGCGACTATCACAAGCACGTGGCGCAGCAGTCGCGCATCGCGCGCGAGCGGCAGTCGCTCGTGACCGCCAAGGCGCTGTTCGAACAATGCGGCAAGCCGGCCGATCATTTCGACGAAATGACCGAACTCAAGAACGGCGAACTCACCTCCGGCGCCAAAAAGCTGCTCGACATGTGGCCGAAAACCCGCGCGCTGTATGCGGCCGACGACTATGTCGTGAAAATCCGCGACAAGGAAATCCGTACCCGCCTGGTGTCCGAATCGCTGTCCGGCACCAAAATCCGCAAGGTGTGCCTGCCGAATTTCGAGGACGAAGGTGAAACCCTGCGCTTCCTCATGAAAGAAAACCTGCCCGGTTCTTTCCCCTTCACGGCCGGCGTGTTCGCGTTCAAGCGCGAGGGCGAAGACCCCACGCGCATGTTCGCGGGCGAAGGCGATGCTTTCCGCACCAACCGTCGCTTCAAGAAAGTGTCCGAAGGCATGCCGGCGCACCGTCTGTCTACGGCTTTCGATTCGGTCACGCTATATGGCTGCGACCCCGATCCGCGCCCGGACATTTACGGCAAGGTGGGCAATTCCGGCGTATCCATCGCCACGCTGGACGACATGAAAGTGCTGTACGGCGGCTTCGACCTCTGCGCGCCCACCACCAGCGTGTCCATGACCATCAACGGTCCGGCGCCCATCATCCTGGCGATGTTTTTCAATACCGCCATCGAACAGCAGCTGGACAAGTTCCGCGCCGACAACGGGCGCGAACCGACCGAGGACGAAACCCAGAAAATCCGCGCCTGGACGCTCGCCACCGTGCGCGGCACGGTGCAGGCCGACATACTCAAAGAAGACCAGGGTCAGAACACCTGCATTTTCTCGACCGAATTCGCGCTGAAAATGATGGGCGACATCCAGGAATATTTCGTCCATCACCACGTGCAGAATTTCTACTCGGTGTCGATTTCCGGCTACCACATCGCCGAAGCCGGCGCCAATCCCATCAGCCAGCTGGCGTTCACGCTGGCCAACGGCTTCACCTATGTGGAAAGCTACCTGGCGCGCGGCATGCACATCGATGACTTCGCGCCCAATCTGAGCTTTTTCTTCAGCAACGGCATGGACCCCGAATATTCGGTGATCGGCCGCGTGGCGCGCCGCATCTGGGCCGTCGCCATGAAAAACCGCTACCACGCCAACGAGCGCAGCCAGAAGCTCAAATACCACGTGCAGACGTCGGGGCGCAGCCTGCATGCGCAGGAAATGGCGTTCAACGACATACGCACCACGCTGCAGGCGCTGATCGCGATTTACGACAACTGCAACAGCCTGCACACCAATGCCTACGACGAAGCCATCACCACGCCGACCGAAGAATCCGTGCGCCGCGCCATGGCCATACAGCTCGTCATCAACCGCGAGTGGGGCCTCGCCAAGAACGAAAACCCGAACCAGGGCGCTTTCGTGATCGACGAACTGACCGATCTGGTCGAAGAAGCCGTGCTGAAGGAATTCGAAGCCATCGCCAGCCGCGGCGGCGTGCTGGGCGCCATGGAAACCGGCTACCAGCGCGGCAAGATTCAGGAAGAAAGCCTGTATTACGAGCACCGCAAGCACGACGGCTCCTACCCGATCATAGGCGTGAATACTTTCCGCAACCCCAAGGGCGATGCGGTCGCGCAGGAAATCGAACTGGCGCGCTCGTCGGAAGAGGAAAAGCAGAGCCAGCTCGCGCGCCTGGCGGCATTTCACGCGCGTAACCAGGCCGAGTGTCCGCGATGGATAGCCCGGCTCAAGCAGGCCGTCATCGACAACGGCAACGTGTTCGAAGTGCTCATCGACGCGGTGCGCCACTGTTCGCTGGGGCAAATCAGCAACGCGCTGTATGAGGTCGGCGGCAAGTACCGCCGCAACATGTAAGCGCGCGGGGCAGGGCGGCGGCTTGCGCCCGCCCACGCGCCGGCGCGGACTGCCGCTTCAGGGCCGGACGCGGCGTATTTCCGCGGCCAGCTTGGTGCCGGACGGGGCATGTTGCCCCGTCCGCAACATTTCCACCCACGCTTCCCGCCGCGGATGTCCGGCCCCCGGTGGCTTCCGGACACCCAACGGCCGATCGACACAGGACGATCGAAACTGGCACACACCGCTCCCCCGCGGCCACGCCGTCCCGTTGCACAGGCCCGGCCGCTCAATATTCCCAGAACATGCGCTGCAGCTGTTTGCTGTCCTGCGTCATGGTCAGGGCCACCGCGGCCAGGATGCGGGCTTTCTGCGGATTGAGGTCGTGCGCCGCCACCCAGTCGTACTTGTCGTCGGGCTGTTCGGCATTGCGCAGCACGAAGCCGCCGCCCGTCACGCGCGACGAGCGGATGATCTGTATGCCCTTGCCGCGCAATTCCTGCAAGGCCGGCAC
>JAEUNN010000363.1 GCA_016791085.1 Rhodocyclaceae bacterium
CTGGCGGTAAAGTTCGCCACTTTTGCAGGAGCAGGCGTGTTTTCGATCATCCAGGCCGCCGGTTGGCCCATAGGTTTTTTGCTGCTCGCGTCGGTCATTGCGGTGGCGCTCATCATCGAGCGGGCAATCACGCTGCGCCGACCCAAAATCGTCCCCGCCGGTCTGGTCGATAACGTGATCGCCCAGTATCGCCAGGGCAGTCTGACGCCGGATGCGGTGTCGAAACTGGCCGACCAGTCGCCGCTCGGGCGCGTGCTGGCGGCCGGCCTGCGCAACGTGAAAAGTTCGCGCGAGGTCATGAAAGAATCCATCGAGGAAGCCGGGCGCGGCGTCACGCACGAACTCGAACGCTTTTTGACCTCGCTCGGCACCATCGCCTCGATCAGCCCGCTCATGGGTCTGTTCGGCACGGTGGTGGGCATGATAGAAATTTTCGGTTCGCAAACCGCCATCGGCAACGACCCGCAACAGCTCGCGCACGGCATTTCGGTGGCGCTCTACAACACCGGCTTCGGCCTCATCATCGCAATTCCCAGCATGATTGCCTACCGGCATTTCCGCGCGCTGGTGGATAGCCTGGTCGTGGACATGGAGCAGCAGGCCATCAAGCTGGTGGAAACCGTGCACGGCGAGCGCGTGAGATAAGCCATGAATTTTCGTCGCGGCAGCGCTCGCGAAGAGCCGGAAATCAACCTCATTGCGATGATAGACGTGCTGCTCGTGATCCTCATTTTCCTGATGGTCACGACCACCTATTCGAAATACGGCGGGCTGGAAATCAACCTGCCCAGCGCCGACGCCAGTTCCGCCCCGCCTACGCCCAATGAAATCAATGTGATGATTTCCAATAACGGCGACATCGTGGTGAACCGCGTGCCGGTGGGCAGCCGCGATATCGAGGCGATCGGCGTCGCCTTGCGGCGCGCCGCGGGCGACATGAAAAACCCGGTGGTCATCATAGGCAGTGACAAGGACGCGCGCCTGCAGTCCAGCATAGATGTCATGCAGGCCGCGCAGCAGGTCGGCCTCGCGACGATCACCTTCCAGACCCAGTCCAAGCGTTGAGGTGGGCGCGCGCGCCTGGGTCGCCCGCGCCTGGCGAAGCCGCGGGCCGGCGGCCTGGCCGCTGCTGGCGCCGGCGCTGTTGTTCGCCGCGCTGTCCGCTTTGCGCCGCCTGGCCTATCGCCGGGGCTGGCTGCGCGCCCTGCGCGTGGCGCGGCCGGTGGTGGTGGTCGGCAACGTCAATGCCGGCGGCAGCGGCAAAACTCCGCTTACCTTGCGCCTGGCGCAGGATTTGCGCGCACGCGGGCGGCGTCCCGGCATCGTGAGCCGCGGCTACGGCGGGCAGGTCGAATCGCACCGTGAAGTGGCGCCTGACGCCGACCCGCGCCAGGTCGGCGACGAACCCGCGCTGATGCGCGCGCGCGCCGGCTGTCCGGTGTGGGTGGGGCGCGATCGGGTAGCGGCCGCAAGCGCGCTCATCGCGGCCTATCCGGAGGTGGACGTCATTCTGGCCGATGACGGTTTGCAGCACTACCGGCTCGCGCGCGATCTGGAAATCGCGGTGGTGGACCCGTTGTTGCTGGGCAATCGCTGGCCGCTGCCGGCCGGACCCCTGCGCGAACCGCTGGCGCGGCTCGCGCAGGCCGACCTGATGGTGGTGCATGGCAGCGCGGACCGCCTCACCCATGCGCGCCGCTTCACGATGCGCCTGGTGCCCGGACAGTTCTATCGCCTGGGTCAGCCGGAACTGCGCTGCAGCGCCGCGGATCTGGCCGGGCAGCGCCTGCACGCGGTGGCCGGCATAGGCCGGCCGCGGCGGTTTTTCGATAGTTTGCGCGCCCTGGGCCTGACGTTTGCGGAACACGAATTTCCGGATCACCATGAGTACCAGAGCCGCGATTTCCCTTACGCCGATGGCGCAATAGTCCTGCTAACCGAAAAGGATGCGGTAAAATGCGTGCGCCTCGCGCTGAGCGGGCAGTTCTGGGTGTTGCCGGTGGAAGCCGAGGTCGAACCCGATCTCGCGCGCTGCGTGCTTGCCCTTCTCGAGGAAAGAACCGATGGATGCACGCCTGCTTGAAATTCTCGTATGCCCAGTCACCAAAGCGCCGCTCGTGTACGTGAAGGACAAACAGGAATTGCAGTGCCGCGCAAGCCGCCTGGCCTATCCGATACGCGACGGCATTCCGGTGTTGCTGGAAGACGAAGCCCGCACGCTTTCCGACGCCGAGCTCGAAACGCTCAAATGAGCGCCCGGCGCAAGGTTGCTGGCATGGCCGCGGAAGGGGCGCCGCAGTGCCGCCGCGGCACGCCCCGCTTCGCAGCGACGCCACGTGTGCTCAGGTCACGCCGCCCCGGTCCATGAATTTTCACGCCGTCATCCCCGCCCGCATGGCCTCCACGCGCCTGCCCGACAAGCCGCTGGCGGACATTTGCGGCCGTCCCATGGTGGTGCGCGTGGCCGACCGGGTCGCCGAATCGGGCGCGGCCGACTGTGTCGTGGCGACCGACCACCCCGACATTGTCGCCGCCTGCGCGCGCTACGGCTACCGCGCGCTGCTCACGCGCGCCGACCACCCGTCCGGAACCGACCGGCTGGCGGAAGTGGTGGCGCAGTGCGGGTGGGGCGACGAGGAAATCGTCGTGAACGTGCAGGGGGACGAACCGCTCATCGACCCGGCGCTCATAGATGGCGTCGCCGGCGCGCTGGCCGCCGACAGCGGTGCGGCCATCGCGACGGCCAGCCATGCCATCGCGTCGATAGACGAGTTTTTCAATCCCAACGTGGTCAAGGTGGTTTGCGACGGGCGCGGCCGCGCGCTGTATTTTTCGCGCGCCCCGATTCCCTGGGCGCGCGACGCATTCGCGGCCGGCCGCGAAAATCTGCCGGCACAGTTTCCGGCGCAGCGCCACATCGGCATCTATGCCTATCGCGCCGGCTTCCTGCGCCGCTACGCGCAGTTGCCGCCCTGCGCGCTGGAACAGTTCGAAGCGCTGGAACAATTGCGCGCCCTGTGGCAGGGCCATCCTATCCACGTCGTAAGCGACGTGCAGGCGCCTCAAGCCGGCGTGGACACGGCGGCCGATCTAGAGCGCGTGCGCGCGCATTTCGCACGCCAGGCGGCGTGAGAAGAACGCAACATGCGGACCGCGGCAACGCGGTCCGCCCGTTTTGGCAGTACCCGGCGCGTCCCAAACTGGCCGCGCCGGTCGCAGTCAGGATTGCGCCTTGCTGCCCGTGCCTTGCGGCCGGGCCCGGGTGCTTGTTCATCGCCACTTAGGGAGACGCTAGTGAGATTGATTTTGTTGGGGCCGCCAGGAGCGGGCAAAGGAACCCAGGCCAACTACATCAAGGAAAAGTACGGTATTCCGCAGATTTCGACGGGCGACATGCTGCGCGCGGCGGTCAAAGCCGGTACGCCGCTGGGCATCGAGGCCAAGAAAGTCATGGATTCGGGCGGTCTGGTGTCCGACGACATCATTATCGGCCTGGTCAAGGACCGTCTGACCCAGGATGACTGCAAGGCCGGCTATATGTTCGACGGCTTTCCGCGCACCATTCCTCAGGCCGAGGCAATGCGTGCGGCCGGCGTGCCCATCGATTATGTGCTGGAAATCGACGTGCCGGACGAAGAAATCATCACCCGCATGAGCGGGCGCCGCGTGCACGTGGCCTCGGGCCGCACCTATCACGTCAAGTTCAATCCGCCCAAGGTGGAAGGCAAGGACGATGTGACCGGCGAAGCGCTCATCCAGCGCGACGACGACCAGGAAGCGACCGTGCGCAAGCGCCTGGAGGTGTACCACGGGCAGACCAAGCCGCTGGTCGCGTATTATTCCGATTGGGCAGGAACCGGCGACGCCAAGGCCCCCAAGTACCGCAAGATACTGGGTTTGGGCGCGGTCGACGCAATTCGCCAGCGCGCCTTCGACGCACTGGAGGGCTGAGCGGCCGGGCGACCCATGCCGGGCCCACAGGCTGCGCCCGCGCGCTGTTGGCGCGGGCCTCGCAGCGGCGGGCGGAGCGGGCCGGGCGGCCCGCGGCAGCCGGTAGCGAGTCAATTCCAATATCAAGCGCATGCGGGGCCACCCGGTAGTGCCTGCGGGTGGTTCCGACCTGCCATATCGAGGCCGTCAAAGCGGTCTCGCGGGAGAGCGGAAATGGGTGTGCGCAATGCGTTTTATGCGCAATCGGGGGGTGTCACGGCGGTCATCAACGCCAGCGCCTGCGGACTGATCGAAGCCGCGCGCGAACATCCCGAAGCGATCGGCACCGTGTATGCGGGTCGCAACGGCATTATCGGCGCCCTGCAGGAAGATTTGATCGACACGGCCTGCGCCGACGCCGCAACCGTCGCCGCGCTGCGCCACACGCCGGGCGGCGCGTTCGGATCCTGCCGCTACAAGCTCAAGAGCCTGGAGCAGGACAAGCTCAAGTACGAGCGCCTGCTGGAGGTGTTTCGCGCCCACGACATCGGCTACTTTTTCTACAACGGCGGCAACGATTCCATGGATACCGCGCACAAGGTCGCCCAGCTGGCGGCCGCCAGCGGCTATCCGCTGGCCTGCGTGGGCATACCGAAAACCGTCGATAACGATCTGGTCGGCACCGACAATTGTCCGGGTTTCGGCTCGGTGGCCAAATACGTGGCCACCTCCATGCGCGAAGCCATGTACGACGTGGCGGCCATGGCGTCCACCTCGACGCGGGTGTTCGTCATGGAGGCCATGGGCCGCCACGCCGGCTGGATCACCGCGGCCTGCGGGCTGGCCGCGCCGGCAGATGGCCCGCTGCTGTTGTTGCTGCCGGAAATCGTGTTCGACGCGCAGAAGTTTTTGAGCCGGGTCAACACTACCGTCAAGGAGCATGGTTATTGTGCCGTGGCGGTGTCCGAGGGGCTGCGTAATGCTGAGGGGCAGCTGATGGGGGAAGCCGGCTCGCGCGATGCGTTCGGTCACGCCCAACTGGGCGGAGTCGGCAGCCAGATCGCACAACTCGTGAAAGCCGAACTCAACTACAAGGTGCATTGGGCCTTGCCCGACTACCTGCAGCGCAGTGCCCGCCATCTGGCTTCGCGCACCGACGCCGAACAGGCCCATGCGGTAGGACGTGCGGCGCTGGAATTTGCCCTGGCCGGCCATAGCGCGGTGATGGCCGGCATCGAACGGCTGTCCGATGCGCCTTACTCCTGGCGCATCGCTGCGGTGCCGCTCGGCGACGTTGCGAACCGCGAAAAGATGATGCCGCCGGAATTTATCGGCGCTGACGGCTACACCATTACCGACGCCTGCCGGCGCTACCTGCAGCCGCTCGTCGAAGGGGAGGATTATCCGCCTTATGCGCAGGGGCTACCGGCTTACGTGCGCGTCACGGCCCCGGCCGTGGCGCAGCGCCTGCCGGCATTTCGCGCGTGAGGTGCCGCGCCCGGTTGCGGGCAATTCCACTTTTTGCGCCGCCCGGATGCGCAAGCCGGGCGGTGCAGCAGTCCCAGCCGTGCGGCGACGCACGGCACAACAAACGCAGTCAACCAACTTAATCAAATACAGGAGTTTCGGATGGCATCGGGTCTGGTATTCGCGCTGGCGTGCGCTTTGCTCGCCATCGCGTACGGGGTGATATCCAGCAAGTGGATACTTGCACAAGCGGCGGGCAATGAGCGCATGCAGCAAATCGCAGGCGCAATCCAGGAAGGCGCCAAGGCGTATCTGAACCGTCAATACACCACCATAGGCATAGTCGGTGTCGTGCTGGCGGTCATGATCGGGGCTTTCCTCGACGTCAAGACGGCGGTCGGCTTCGTGATCGGCGCCGTGCTGTCGGGCGCCGCCGGCTATGTCGGCATGAACGTTTCGGTGCGTGCCAACGTGCGCACTGCGGAGGCCGCGCGTAGCGGGCTTGCCGCGGCACTGAACGTGGCTTTCCGCGGCGGTGCCATCACCGGCATGCTGGTGGTCGGGCTGGGGCTGTTGGGCGTGGCGGGCTACTATGCCTACCTCAAAAGCTCGGCCGGGGCCGACGTGCCGCTGGACCACGTGCTGCATCCGCTGGTCGGGCTGGGTTTCGGTTCTTCGCTGATTTCGATATTCGCGCGCCTGGGCGGCGGCATTTTCACCAAGGGGGCGGACGTGGGCGCCGACCTGGTGGGCAAGGTCGAAGCCGGCATTCCGGAAGACGATCCGCGCAACCCCGCGGTGATCGCCGATAACGTGGGCGACAACGTGGGCGACTGCGCCGGCATGGCGGCCGACCTGTTCGAAACTTACGCGGTCACGACCGTTGCCACCATGCTGCTGGGCGCCCTCATGCTCAAGGCGAACGGTGAGGCGGCGGTGGTTTATCCGCTCGCGCTGGGCGGCTTCTCCATCATCGCTTCCATCGTCGGGGCGTATTTCGTGAAGGTGTCGCCGGGCGGCAAAATCATGAATGCGCTGTACCGCGGCCTCATCGTGGCCGGCGTGATGGCGCTGGTGGCGTTCTATCCGATCACCGCCCACATCATTCCGGACAATGCACTCGACAGCGTGATGGGCATCACCGGCGGCGCGCAGATTCGCCTCTACGTGTGTGCGCTGATCGGGCTGGTGCTGACCGGCGCGATGGTGGTGATTACCGAGTACTACACCGGCACCGACTACGCGCCCGTCAAGCACATCGCCGAAGCCTCGACCACCGGCCACGGCACCAACATCATCGCCGGTCTGGGCGTATCGATGCGCGCCTGTGCCTGGCCCGCGCTGGCGGTGTGCCTGTCGATCTGGGGCGCCTATGCCCTGGGCGGCCTGTACGGCATCGCCATCGCGGCGACCTCCATGCTGTCCATGGCCGGCATCATCGTGGCGCTGGATGCCTATGGTCCGATTACCGATAACGCCGGCGGCATCGCCGAAATGTCGGAACTGCCGGATTCCGTGCGCGCCGTGACCGACCCGCTCGACGCCGTGGGCAACACCACCAAGGCCGTCACCAAAGGTTACGCCATCGGTTCCGCCGGTCTGGCCGCGCTGGTGCTGTTCGCCGACTTCACCCACGCGCTGGAAGGCCTGGGCAAAATGGCGAAGTTCGACCTGTCCGATCCGGCCGTCATCATCGGCCTGTTCATCGGCGGTCTGGTGCCCTATCTGTTCGGCGCCATGGCCATGGAGGCGGTGGGCCGTTCGGCCGGTGCGGTGGTGATCGAAGTGCGCCGTCAGTTCAAGGAAATCGCCGGCATCATGGAAGGCACGGCCAAGCCGGATTATTCGCGCGCGGTCGATATGCTCACCAAAGCCGCCATCAAGGAAATGATGATTCCGTCGCTGCTGCCGGTACTGGTGCCGTTGGTGACCGCGGTGGTCATGAATTTCGCGATGGGTCCGGGTGCCGGCATACGCGCGCTGGGCGGTGTGCTCATGGGCACCATCGTGACCGGCCTGTTCGTGGCAATTTCCATGACCACCGGCGGCGGCGCCTGGGACAACGCCAAAAAGTACATCGAAGATGGCAATTTCGGCGGCAAAGGTTCGGAAGCGCACAAGGCCGCGGTGACCGGCGACACAGTAGGCGATCCGTACAAGGATACCGCCGGCCCGGCCGTGAATCCGCTCATCAAGATCATCAACATCGTGGCGCTGCTGATCGTGCCGCTGGTTGCCTGATCGGGGTCCAGGACGCGTTTCCGGTCCGAACCTGCATCGCAACGACGGGCCGCCTGCGGGCGGCCCGTTGTTTTTTGGCGGCCGCGGCGGCCATCTGCCGCGCCGGTCGCTAGCGCCGATCCAGCCCGGGAGCGCAGGCGTCCGGTCTGCCGGGGGGCGGCCATTTATGACCGATGCGCGCACAGTCCGCGCTGCCGCGTAGCCGTATGGCCACGATGGGGGCCGCAGGCAGTAATCCCGCTTGCGGCGTCCTGTTTATGGCATGTCGTTCCCGACTACTCGCCGGCCCTCGGGGCCGGCGTTTTGGGGCCGCCGGCCTGGATTCCGGACTGCGCTGCACTGCATTGAGGCTACCGGTTTTATGCAGTTCCGCCGCGACGCCGGCATAGCCGCGCCCTGACATTTATCCGCGCCGCCGCAACCGGCATGTGCCGGTCAGGCGATGGACAGCGTGCGAAGCATCGACATGCCGGACGGCTCCGCGCCAGCCTGGTGCCGTGAAGTTGCCGCTTACCCAGGTTCGCGCGCATCGCGCAACAAGCCCAGCAGTTGGTCGGCCGACAGGCGTGTGCCGCCGTCGCTGCCGGCGAGCAGGCTGTCGGCCAGTTCGCGCTTGTGACGGTGCAGTTCGACGATTTTTTCTTCTATCGTGTCGGCCGCGACCAGGCGATACACGGTGACCGGCCGCGTCTGGCCGATGCGATGGGCGCGGTCGGAGGCCTGATCTTCCACGGCGGGGTTCCACCAGGGGTCCATGTGGATCACGTAGTCGGCGGCGGTCAGGTTGATGCCGGTGCCGCCGGCTTTGAGGCTGATCAGGAACAGGTCGGCGCCGCCGGCCTGGAAGGCCTGCACGCGCGTGCGGCGTTCTGCGGCGGGCGTGGCGCCGTCCAGGTACAGGTAGCGCACGCCGCGGCCGTCCAGGTGGCCGCGCAAAATCGCCAGATGATCGACGAACTGGCTGAATACCAGCGCCTTGTGCCGGTTTTCCAATAGTTCGTCGACCAGTTCGGCGAAGGCCGCCAGTTTCGCGCCGGCTA
>JAEUNN010000384.1 GCA_016791085.1 Rhodocyclaceae bacterium
CTGCCGCTTCCGGGTGAACCGGCGGCGCCCGCAGCCTATGGCTTCTTTATCGACCCCGCGCCGGATGCAGCCGCCGCAGCGGCGGCCGAGCCGGCCCCAGCGGCTCACGCCGCGGCGCCGGCCGCCAAGCTGGACGCGGCGCCCGCAGCCGATCCCGGCTATGGATTTTTCGAACCCGTGGCGGTGTTGCCGGCCGCGGTTGTGCAAACAGCCGACAAGCCCGTAACGCCTGCCGCGGGACCAGGCGAGCCGGCGCGCAAAGAAGCGCCGGCCGTGTCCGCGCGCGAAGCCAAAGCCGCGCCCAAAGCCGCCGCCGGCGCCGACAATTCGATACGCGTGAGCGTGGAAAAGGTCGACCAGATGATCAACCTGGTCGGCGAACTCGTGATTACCCAGGCCATGCTGGCGCAGTCGGCGTCCAAACTCGATCCGGCGCTCAACGAGCGGCTCATGAACGGCCTGGCCCAGCTCGAGCGCAACACGCGCGACCTCCAGGAATCCGTCATGTCGATACGCATGATGCCGATTTCCGTGGTGTTCTCGCGCTTCCCGCGTGTGGTGCGCGACCTGTCGCAAAAACTTGGCAAGCAGGTGCGGCTGGTCACCATAGGCGAGGGCACCGAACTGGACAAAGGACTGGTCGAGCGCATCACCGATCCGCTCACCCACCTGGTGCGCAACAGTCTCGATCACGGCATAGAAAGTCCGTCCGAGCGCCAGGCCGCCGGCAAGCCCGCGGAAGGCACGATCACGCTCAAGGCCTACCAGCAGAGCGGGAATATCGTGATCGAAGTTGGCGACGACGGCGCCGGCCTGCGGCGCGAAAAAATACTCGCCAAGGCGCGCGAGCGCGGCATGAACGTGTCCGACAGCATGGCCGACCACGAAGTGTGGGGGCTCATATTCGAAGCCGGATTTTCCACGGCCGACAAGGTTACCGAAGTGTCGGGGCGCGGCGTCGGCATGGACGTCGTGAAAAAGAACATCGCCGCACTGGGCGGGCGCGTCGATATCGAAT
>JAEUNN010000419.1 GCA_016791085.1 Rhodocyclaceae bacterium
CGTGCGCTCCACGGTCGATGTTGCACACCAGTTGGGCTACAAAGTCATCGCCGAAGGCGTGGAACTGGAGTCGGTATGGGACAAGCTCATTTCCCTGGGCTGCGACGAGGCACAGGGCTATTTCATCGCCCGGCCCATGCCGGTCGCGCATTTCGCCAAATGGCTGGCCGACTGGAACGAGCGCTGGGCGAAAGTGGTGGCCGAGCGCGCGCTCGGCGCCGCGCGGGCGGAATGAGCGGCGGGCCGGCGCGGATTTTGCGCGCCCTGTTCGCCGCGGCCGTCGCGCTGTGCTGGGCGGCTGCCGTGACGGTGCAGGCCGCCGTGCCGGTGGACCGGCTGCGCCTGCCGCCGGGATTTCGCGTCGAGCTTTGGGCCGAGGTGGACAATGCGCGCGAAATGGCGCTGGGCGCCGGGCGCACGGTATTCGTGGGTTCGTATCGCGCCGGCCGCGTGGCGGCGCTCAGTTACGACGAACATTACCGCGTGCGCCGCCAGTCCACCATCGCGCTCGGCCTGCAGCGGCCGGTGGGCGTGGCGTTCCGCGACGGGGCGCTCTATGTGTCGGCGGTCGATCGCATCCTGCGCTACGACGACATCGAATCCCGCCTGGACAATCCGCCCGCTGCGGTGGTCGTGACCGCCGACCTGCCGTCCGAAGCGCATCACGGCTGGAAATTCATCGCCTTCGGCCCGGACGGCAAACTTTACGTGCCGGTCGGCGCGCCCTGCAATATTTGCGAGCCCGACCCGGAGCGCTATGCGCTCATCCTGCGCATGGAGCGCGACGGCAGCGGGCGCGAGGTGGTGGCGCGCGGCGTGCGCAATTCGGTGGGTTTCGACTGGCATCCGGATACGCACGAACTGTGGTTTTCCGACAATGGCCGCGACTGGCTGGGCAATGACGCACCGCCTTGCGAAATCAACCGCTTGTCGCAAACCGGCCAGCACTTCGGCTATCCCTATTGTCACGGCGGCACGATCGCCGACCCGGAATACGGCGGGCGCCACGCCTGCAGCAACTTTACCGCCCCGGCCTGGAACCTCGGCGCGCACGTCGCGCCGCTAGGATTGCGCTTCTACCGCGGCAAACAGTTCCCAGCCCGGTACCGCCACGCGATGTTCGTGGCCCAGCACGGCTCCTGGAACCGCTCGCGCAAAGCCGGGTACAGCGTGCTGGCGCTGCAGCTCGAAGGCAATCGCGTGGTCGCGGCCGAACCGTTTGTCGAGGGCTGGCTGCAGGCCGGCGACAAGGTGTGGGGACGGCCCGCCGACGTGCAGGAACTGCCGGACGGCTCCTTGCTCATTTCGGACGACATGGCAGGCGCGATTTACCGCGTGAGCTACCGGCCCTGAGCCGGCACGGAGCCAGTGCCGGGCCGGCACGACGCACGCCAGGTTGCGCTACGCGCCGGCCAGCCAGATCAGGCTGGCCATGCGTCCGGTACGCCCGTCGCGGCGGTAAGAGTAGTAGCGTCCGGCCTCGGCAAAGGTGCAGGCGCCCCCGCCATACACCTCGTTCACCCCGGCCCTGGCCAGGCGTAGCCGCGCCAGCAGGTATAGGTCGGCGAAATACTTGTCCGGCGCGGCCGCACCGGCGAAAGCCGCACTGCATTCCGGCATGGATTGCACGAATGCCGCGCGCACTTCGGCGCCGACTTCGAAATGTCCGGGTCCGATGGCCGGCCCCAGCCAGGCCAGGATTTGCTGCGGCGGCACGGCCATCGCGTCCATGGCGGCTTCCAGCACACCCGCGGCGAGCCCGCGCCAGCCGGCATGTGCTGCGGCAACCACGCTGCCGCCGCGGTCGCAAAACAGCACCGGCAGACAATCGGCGGTCAGGATGGCGCACACGGCCCCGGGCCGGCGCGCCACGGCGGCATCGGCAAGCGTGTCCGGCGCGCAGTGGTCGGCATCCGCCACCGCTGTGCCATGCACCTGTTGCAACCACTTGGGCTCTGCCGGCAGGCTTGCGCCGAGGCGGGCGCGGTTGTCCGCGACGGCAGAGGCCTGGTCGCCGACGTGCGTGGCCAGATTGAAACTTGCATAAGGCGGCGCGCTCACGCCGCCCTGACGCGTCGTGACCAGCGTGCGCACGCGCGCCGGTGCAGGCCACGCGGCACTTTGCCCGCACGCATCGGCCTCGCCATTCTGGTGTTCGCGCTCGGTCATTTCGCCTCGATCTGTTTCTGTGCGCGCAATCGTTCGAGCAATTGCGCCATGTCCTGCGCCAGCGGCAGTTCCCAGGCCATGCGCCGGCCGCTGCGCGGATGCGTCAGTTCCAGCCGGAAAGCATGCAGTGCCTGACGTGAAAAGCGCTCCGCCGTGGCGCGATCGGCATATACCGCATCGCCCAGCAGGGCGTGCCCCAACTTTGCCATGTGCACGCGTATTTGATGCGTGCGGCCGGTTTCCAGTTCGCAGCGCACGTAACTCGCACCGGGCAGGTATTCCAGGACCTGGTAGTGGGTGCGCGCCGGTTTGCCGCCCGCCACCACCGCCATGCGCGTGCGCTGTTGCGGGTGGCGCCCTATCGGTGCGTCCACCGTGCCCTGTTCGGGCAAACGGCCCGCCGCCAGCGCCAGATATTGCCGCGTCACGCTGCGCGCGCCCAGCTGGCGCACCAGATCGGTTTGTGCCGCCAGGGTTTTCGACACCACCATGAGGCCGCTGGTATCTTTGTCCAGCCTGTGTACGATACCGGCGCGCGGCAAATCCCGGGCCTGCGGCAGGTAGTAAAGCAGCCCGTTCAGCAGCGTGCCCTGCCAGTTGCCGCTGCCTGGATGAACGATCAGGCCGGCCGGTTTGGCCAATACCAGTATGTCCTCGTCCTCGTGGCGTATGTCCAGCGCAATCGGCTCGGCCGTCGCGGCGCTCTGTTCGATGCCGGGCTGTTGCGTGACCGCGAGCGTTTCGGCGGCCCAGGTCTTGCGGCGCACGTCGCGGCACGCCGTCCCATCCACGCTGACCCAGCCGGCGCGCACCCAGTCCTGCAGGCGGCTGCGCGAGTGCTGCGGCCACAGGCGCGCCAGCACCTGGTCGAGGCGCAGGCCGGACAGTTCCGCCGGCACGCAAATGCGGTGGGTGGCCGCGGCTTCGCTATAATCCGCATCTTCTTCCGGCCATACCTCGGGCCGCTCACATTCCGGATTTTCCATGACGCGTAGTGTATCGACGCTATTCACCCTGCTGTGGATTGCCATCCTCGCGGGCTGCGGCGGGCTGGGCGAAGGCCCCGACAAAACCGCCGGCTGGTCCGCGCAAAGGTTGTATACAGAAGCCAAAAGCGAACTGAGCGACGGCAATTACGAGAGCGCGGTCAAGCTATACGAAAAGCTCGAATCGCGCTTTCCTTACGGCCGCTATGCCCAGCAGGCGCAGATGGAAGTCGCCTATGCGTACTTTCGTCAAAGCCAGCCGGAAAATGCGCTCGCGGCGTGCGACCGTTTCATCAAGTTGCACCCCAACCACCCCAATGTGGATTACATGTATTTCCTCAAGGGCGTGGTCAATTTCAACGAGGATTTGGGCTTGCTGGCCGTGGTGTCGCGGCAGGACCCCAGCGAGCGCGATCCCAAGTCGGCCAAAGATGCGTTCGACGCTTTCCGCGAACTGGTTACCCGCTACCCGGACAGCAAATATACGCCGGATGCCATGAAGCGCCTGGCTTATCTGGTGAATGCGCTGGCGGCGCACGAAGTGCATGTGGCACGCTACTACTACAGGCGCGGCGCCTATCTGGCGGCGGCCAACCGCGCAACGACCGTAGTCACCACCTATTCCACGTCGCCCTCGCTGGAAGAAGCGCTAGGCATACAGGTGCTGTCTTACGGCAAGCTGGGGCTTACCGAATTGCGCGACGATTCACTGCGCATCATGAAGCTCAATTTCCCCGATTCGCTATACGCGAAAGGCCTCGTCGAGCGGCCGGAGCCCTGGTGGAAATTCTGGTAAGACGCAGCCAGCCGCGCAGCTGAACAATCTGCCCGGGCGATACGCCGTGTCTTGGTCTGCGCGCTCGCCGAATATGGCGGACGCAGCTAGTTCTGCTGCGCCTGTTCCATCGCAATGAGTATGCTGCACGGCGAGGTTTCGATCAGCGACTGACCGATAGACCCTTTCCACCATCGTTCCAGGAAGGACTGGTGGCGGCGGTGGCCGACCACGATCAGATCGGCCTTGATCGCCTTGGCCAGCCGGCAAATTTCGTCCACCGGCTCACCGGTCACGAGATGGCCTTCGGCCTGGAAGCCTTGCGCCGCAAGTTGCGCCAGCCCTTCGTCGAGTATTTCGCGATAGCGGCGATTTTCGGCTTCCTGCAGGGAATCCGGCAACACACCTTCGGTAAGGTAGAGACCCACCGCAAGCGGCGCCACCGCCAGCAGGTGCACTTGTGCATGCAGGATGGCATTGAGGGTGGCACATTCCAGCAGACCGCGGCGCCCGGATTCGGTGCCATCGAATGCGAGCAGTACGGTTTTATAACACTTTCCCATGAATTTCGATCGACCTCGCTCGCTTGGCTGCGGGTCGCCGCATCGATTGCAGCAAACCCGCTGATATACTCGCCCGCAGTATAGCGCGAGGAGAACACCGCATGGGGGCGGCGCGGCTGCAGGGGGACGTGCTGGTCGGGATCGTGGGCTGCGGCGTCATGGGCCGCAGCATCGCTCAACTTGCGGCCCAATCCGGCGTGCGCGTGCGCATGTACGACGGGCGTGCCGGGGTCGCACGCGAAGCGGATACCGCCCTGGCGGCGTATTTCGAGCGCCTGGTGCAGCGCGGCCGGCTCAGTGCCGAGGCGGCGCGCGCCAGTCGCGCCCAGTTGCAGGTGGCGACGGAGTTGAAAGAACTGGCGCCCTGCACGCTCATCATCGAAGCCATCGCCGAGGACCTGACCGCCAAGAGCGCGCTATTTGCGGCGCTGGAAAGTTCGGTCAATGCGGATTGCCTGTTCGCCAGCAATACCTCCACGCTTTCCATCACCACCATGGGTGCCGCCTGTCGCGTGCCGGAACGCCTGGGCGGTCTGCATTTTTTCAATCCGATCACGCAGATCAAATTGGTCGAAGTGGTGGCCGGCCTGCATACGGCGGCCGAGGTGCAGGACGAACTGGCAGCGTTTGCCGAACGCCTGGGATTGCGTGCCGTGCGCGCAAAAGATTCGCCCGGCTTCATCGTGAACCATGCCGGCCGCGCCTACCTGACCGAAGCATTGCGCTGCCTGGACGAAAATGTCGCGGGTTATCAGGCCATCGATCGCATCCTGCGCGATGCCGCCGGCTTCCGCCAGGGGCCGTTCGAATTGCTGGACCTGACCGGCCTGGATCAGGCGCAGTCGGTCATGGAGTCCATTTACCGCCAGTTTTACGACGATCCGCGCCTGCGTCCGTCCCACATCGCCGCGCAGCGCGTGGCGGCCGGCCTGACCGGGCGCAAGGCCGGGCGCGGCTTTTATGACTACAGCGTCAATGCCAGTCCGCTCCTGGAGGCGGAACCGCCGACGCCGGCCGAGCGGCCCGACAAAATCTGGATCAGCCTCGAAGACGCCTATCTGGGCACGGCCTGCCGCGAACTGGTGCTGCAACTGGGCGGCAAGCTCGATCCGGGTGTGTACCCGGCCAAGGACGCGCTGTGCGTGGTCACGCCGCTGGGCGAGGACGTCACCACCTGCGCGCTGCGCCAGCGCCTGCCGGGCGCGCATACGGTCGCGCTCGACATGCTGTTCGGCACCAACAAGCGCCGCACGCTCATGCCCTCGCCGGCCACCACATCGGCCATGCTGCGCGCCGCACACGGCCTGTTCGGCGCGGACGGCGTGCCGATTACGGTCATTCACGAAAGCGCCGGATTCGTTGCCCAGCGCGTGGTCGCCTGCATCGTGAACATCGCGTGTGACATAGCCCAGCGCGGCATCGCCACCCCCACCGATATCGACGACGCGGTACGCCTGGGTCTGGGCTATCCACGCGGCCCGCTCAGTTGGGGCGACGAACTGGGTCCCATGGTGGTGCTGCGCGTACTCGAAAACCTGCAAGCAGTTTCCGGCGATCCGCGCTATCGCCCCAGCACCTGGCTGCGCCGACGCGCACGCCTGGGCCTGTCGCTATTTTCCGACGAGCATTGACGTCCGGCCGCCCCGCGCAGCGTCCGCAGGCAAGCATGAGCGAGCGCCACGACGAATTGCAGGGCATGGGCGCGGCGGCGCCGGTACTGCGCGCCCTGGCGCTGTGGCCGAATGTGCCGGACTGTTACGGCTGGCTTTATCTGGACCGGCGCGGCAACTGGCGCCTGGGCAAGGAGCGCGAACCCGTGCGCCATGCCGGACTGACCGCCGCAATTGGGGCAAATTATTACTGCACCGGCGCCGGCTGCTTTTTCCAGAACGGCCCGCAGCGCGTCTGGGTGGAACTCGAAATGACGCCCTATGTATTGCGCCTGGCCGACGCGGGCGGCGAACGTTTCGTCACGCACAACGGGCTCGCCGTCACACATATCCGCGAGGCCTGGCTGGATGCCGGGGGCAATCTGGGGCTGGTCAGCGAACACGGCGCCGGCATCGTCGATGACCGCGACCTGGCGCGCCTGTGCGAACAGCTGTACGCACCCGATGGCGCCGCCGCGCCCGATGCGGACTCGGCGGCCTGGCTGCAACTGGGCGCCACGCGCCTGCCCTTGACAATTTTGCCGCCGGGACGGTCGGCCGCGATGCACTTCGGATTCGTGACCCAGCCGCAAGCCGCTCCGCCCGGGCCGTGAGGCCGGCGCGGCCACCGCCATGCCGGCGGCCGCGCGTCAGCCGCGCCCGTAGTTGTCCTCGAAGCGCACGATGTCGTCCTCACCCAGATAGGTGCCGGACTGCACTTCGATAATTTCCAGCGGCACCTTGCCGGGGTTTTCCAGCCGGTGGGTGGTGCCCAAAGGAATGTAGGTCGATTGGTTCTCGCTCAGCAATATGCTTTCGTCGCCGCGCGTCACGCGCGCGGTGCCGCGCACCACCACCCAATGTTCGGCGCGGTGGTAATGCATTTGCAGCGACAGCGACGCGCCGGGATTCACGACGATGCGCTTGACCTGGAAGCGCTCGCCGCCGTCTATCGAGTCGTAATAGCCCCAGGGCCGATATACCTTGCGATGGTTGTCGGCCTGCTGGCGCTGATCGCGCTTGAGGCGGGCGACGATTTTTTTGACGTCCTGGGTGCTGTCCTTGGACGCCACCATGACCGCGTCAGGGGTTTCCACGACCACCACCTTATCCACGCCCAGACAGCTCACCATGCGGCTTTCGGCAAATA
The DNA here is from genome assembly GCA_016791085.1 of Rhodocyclaceae bacterium. Taxonomy (GTDB): domain Bacteria; phylum Pseudomonadota; class Gammaproteobacteria; order Burkholderiales; family Rhodocyclaceae; genus JAEUNM01. Next base: position 7,293 of record JAEUNN010000419.1, read on the forward strand.
TCAGGCTGTCGCGGGTGTCGTGCAGCACCACGTCGCCGCGCGTCACGTTGCCGTCGCCATCCTTGTCGGCAATGGCCCATAGCGAATCCCAGGCGCCCACGTCGGACCACCCGGCACTCATGGGCACCACCACCGCCGCCACGGGGCGCTCCGCCTCGGCGGTAAGCGGCTCCATGAGGGCGTAATCGATGGAATCCGACGGACAGGACTCGAAAGCCGCGCGGCCGACGCGGAAAAAGTCGGCATCCGCCGAGCCTTCTGCCAGCGCACGCACGCAGGCCTCGTACATGGCGCCCTGATAGCGCTGCAACAGCGCTATCCAGACCGAAGCTTTGCCCATGAATATGCCGCTGTTCCAAAGATACTCGCCGGACTCGACGTAACTTTGCGCGGTCGCCAGGTCGGGTTTTTCCACGAAACGCTGCAGTCCGCGCGCGGCGCCCGGACCGTCCAGGGCTTCGCCGCTACGCAGGTAGCCATAGCCGGTTTCGGCGCGATCCGGCACGATGCCGAAAGTAACCACCGCGCCGGCCGCAGAATGGCGCGCGCCGGCCGCAATAGCGGTGCGGAATGCCGCCACGTTTTCCACCACGTGGTCGGCCGGCATCACGAGCAAAATCGGGTCGGCGCCGGACCGACTGCCGGCCAGTGCCGCCAGCGCCAGTGCCGGCGCGGTATTGCGGCCCATGGGCTCGAGCAGCATGAGGCTGGGCGGACGCCCCACCTGGCGCAGCTGTTCCGCCGTGATGAAGCGGTACTCCTCGTTGCACACCACTATCGGATTAGCGGCCACCGGCATGTCGGGAACGCCGCTTTCCAGGCGCAGCGCGGTTTCCTGCAGCAAGGTGCGCTCGGTGGTCAGATTCAGCAATTGTTTCGGATAGCGCTCGCGCGACAACGGCCATAGCCGCGTGCCGGAACCGCCGGAAAGGATGACGGGCAAAATCTGCATCGGGAAATGATTGCGCGAGTGCGCTCGGGATGTGGAATCCCCGGCATTTTAGCGGTTCGCCCCGGTACTCTGCGTTACATTTCTAACGCCCCGGCGCGCCCGCTTGCCGCACTGCTCG
>JAEUNN010000420.1 GCA_016791085.1 Rhodocyclaceae bacterium
TTACCGAACAGAGGGCGGTAATGTCCTTGAAGAATACGGCGCACAACCTCTCGCGCCGCGCCGCCTTCCGAGCGCAATGCCGCTACGAAAACATGGGTATCGAGGACCATGTCGATCATTCTTGACAACGTATGTGCCAGCACAGAGCATGTCAATGCGGCAGACAGTGACGACACGCAGTCTGCGCAAATCGCAGGGGATCTGGCGTCGAGGGAAACCGGCGCGCATTCACCCTGGCGCGACGCCTGCAGCCAGATCGACACGCCTGTTCCGGTCCATCGCCGTCCCGGTACCGCGCGCCACTACACCCGCAGGAAGCGCTGACTCGGCGTCGGGCGGATCGGCACTTTCGACGCTCATTCGCCGGCCGTCCACACCCCGCAATCGAAGGTACTCGGCCACTGTGCTCGCGCGCCTGCGCGCAAGGTCGATATTCGAAGACCGACGGCCCGAAGTGTCCGTGCGGCCGGTGACTTGTATTCGAAGCGCGGACCCAACGGGCAAGCGGGCCACCCATTGATCGAGTATCGACGCATCGGCCGGCGACAGAAATGCCTTTCCTGGCTCAAAAAATACTGCGGCCGGGGGAATGGCGGACTGCGAAGCCACCGGCACGGGAGGCGACTCGGCAGCGGGTTGAGCGACAGGCCCACGCGCCGGCAAATCTGCCGAAGCGCGTGTTTTCCGGGTCGGCTGGGCGCAGGCGGCGCACCACGCGAAGCGAAGCTCACCTGCGCGATCCTGTTGCGCGAGACCCAATAGCGGCCTCTTGGCGTCCGTTGGCGTCGGCTCGGATACCGCATGCATGCACCCCGCCAGCGCCAGGGTCGATAGCGCAAACCAGACGCCGGCAGTTCTGCGAAGGCACGTCACGTCGATACTCCCGTATCGTCATCGACCGAGCGCGACGGAAACGCGTACAGCCGTGCCGGCGCGCGCGGGAGCGAACCGCCGTATAAATCTCCCAAAGGATCGAGTTCCACGAGTTCCCAAACCGGCACCTGGCGCATGGCGGCGACGGTCCGCTCACCACCCCACGGATCATCGTCCGGCGCGGCCGCGTCGATCATGTTGAGGTGCACCTCGATCTCGCGCCACGCCCCGCGTGCCGCCGATACTGTGCAGACACCCCATTTCGCGTGCAGCACCTGTCCGCCCTCCGGACAGCGCCTCGCATGTGGATCGAGGTAAGTTACAGTTCCCATTGTTGTCCCCATCTGATGAATCGGTCGGCCACGCCGCGGAGCGCGCTGCCGCAAAATCGTGTTGCTCTGCGCCCGAACGTCCCGGACACTCCGGCGCCAGGCCTAGCGCAGACGCATATCCGTCCGCAGCACGGCGGCAAGGTCCACCAGGCCCGCGAAAAGCGACTGTGCCCCACCGAAGAACCCTTTCGGGCGCGCCGGTCCGAAGTCCTCGACCTCACCGTCGAATGCCGATTCGAGGGTGCCGATCTGGTCTATCAGGCCGAGCGCCTGCGCGCTGTGTCCCGTCCACACCTTGCCGCTCGTGAGGTTTTCCTCGGTGTCCGCCAGCAGCGCGCCGCGCCGCTCGCGCAGCCCTCTTGCGAACAGGCCCCCAACTTCGGATACGAGCGCCTGGGCCGCACGATCCGCGGCGGGCGTGGCCGCGACAAACGGATCCAGCATGGTTTTCAGTTCCCCCGACGCATAGACGCGCGGGCTCGCGCGCACCCACTCCGCCGCCCGGTGCAGATCCCAGGCGTCGATTTTTGCGCCGACCGAGCCAACCAGGCTGTATTCGCCGGCGACGATGCGATCCGCATGAAGCGCAATCAGGTACGCCGCCGATGCACATACGGAGCCTGCGACCGCGACGGTACGCTTGCCTGTCTTGCTGCGCAACTGGTCCAGCGCCACGTAGATACGCTCCGCTTCGGCGGGCGCCCCGCCCGGACTGTCGATCGCCAGCGCTATCGTTTCCGCGCTGCTGGCGAATGCCGCCCGCAGTGCCGGAATGACGCGCGCAGCGCCCGCCTCGGTGCCGGGGCCAATTTCACCCTCGATGCGCACCAAAGCCACGCGCGCGGGCTTGTCCCAGCCCGGGATACGGAATTGCGGAATGCGCTGCGCGATCGCCGATGCCGCGCCAACCGCCGCGATCAACACGAAGGCCACCGTTCTCAAGCGTCGCCAGAAGCGTTCCGAGCGGCGGTTGGCGAGGTAATCGGCCAGCACCATGCGTGCCAGCTCGTCAGGGAAAGCCCCTTGCGCGCCCCGTAGTGGTGCATCTGCCACAGGCGGGCCGGCGGGCGCGAGCTTATCGCCCCCTCTGCCCCAGAATTTCCAGGTCATCATATCCTCCGAAAGCAACACGCCTCGATGCGTCGTCGCACACGTCACGGACGAACGACGAGGCGTGTTCGCGCGACCAGTCCAAGCGGCCCATGCAACCAAAGTTCCACCGCAACCTGGCTCGCGGACCGGCGCCCGGGCCGGCGCGCCGGCAACAGGCGCCAAGCCGTGAGCCGCATGTGGTGAAAGCACAAGTCGGCACGCCCGCGCGACATCGCGTCGCATACGACCTGCTGCGCCAGTTGGGCAAGCATGCCCACCTCCGCATCGGCGAGGCCCTGCAGCGCCGGTTCGCGCACCAGGTCCATCCGTTCAGCTCGCGCAGTCTTCCGGCTGCGCCGTGTCCGCCTGGCGTTTCGGGCGGAAACGCACCACTTCGATACGCCCCAGGGTGATGCCGATTTCGTCCGCCACCAGGTGCGTGCCGTAGCGCTGCTCGCCGCTGCCTTTGTCTTCCCATTGGTCACCGCGCATTTGCGCCACCACGACGACGCGCGCGCCCTTGCGCAGGTGAGCCATGCAATGGTCGATGAGCGCATCGCGCCAGATTTCGACGTTCTGCCAGAACCCGCCTACCTGTTTCACCCCGCCGTTGCCGTCCGGTGCGTACTGGTCGAAAAACACCCGCAGTTCGCATACCCGGCGCGGCTCGCCGCCGATAATGATGTCCTTGGCGACCGGCTCGATGCCGAGATTGCCCGTTCCGAAAAATTGATTCACGATGCATGCTCCACGATGGCCGCAAACCCGAATGAAATAGTCTGACAAGAACGATACATGCAACAATCTAAGTTGTTTTATTTTCCGCTTCCAGAAAGCTTTGCAGCAAGTTTCAATCCAGTATAAGTTGCACTAATTCGCGCATTCAAAAACTCGACGTGCGCCGCCACGCCGGTGTAATGGGTACGCAGCGGCACTGGTTCGCCGGCCAGCAGGTGCGGGATGTCCGGGGCCTTCACCTCGCCTGCCGGCCCGCGCCAGCGCAGGAATGGCGCGCCGCTCGCACGCCGCGCGATAACCAGCCATAGCGGTCGATAGGCGCGGTGGCGAGCATCGCGCACGAGCGCATCCATCGCGGCCGCAAGGTCGCGCTCCTCACCGCGCAACTGCCGATGCCATGCGGCAGCCGTACCCGGCCCGACGCCGGCCAGGGCCGGAACGTCCTTGTCGTGCCGCTTCACGCGCGTCCCTTACCCTTAAAACGTTTACGTGCATCGGCCCGTGCATCGCACATCGGCGCGCCGCCACGCAGGCTCGCGGGGCAGCGCGGGACTGCACAGGACGGCACTGCCGCAAGTTCAGGCGGCCTCACAGCAGCCCCTGCTCCTGTTGCGCGGATTCTTCCGGGCCGGGCTCGATGGCCAGATCAAGCGCCTCCAGCAGGGCCTGCTCCTGCGCGGTAACGTGCTGCGCGCGCGAGTGCGCCGGCCGGCGCGTGCCGGCCAGCACGTCCTGCGGAATTTCCCCGAATATCTGCACTGCGGCAGCAATCCGCTTGCGCGCGGCTTCGTCCCCGGTCGGCAGAAAATCGGCGCGCGAAAGCGGCTTGAGGTGCTCGTAGACCAGCGCCCGTTCGATGCGCAGAATGTCGTGGAACACGCGCCGCACCAGCCGCGTCGCGCGCACGAGCGTTTCCCGCCCGCCCTTGTCGTCCCACACGGCCTTGCGTACCAGTGTGAGGACGTGCCGCACGAAATAGTCGTATTCGACGGTCAGTTCCGCGATCAGAAAGCCATACGGCGAGCCGAATTCGAGACCGACGTACTTGGGCTCATTGGATCGCAACAGCGAATAGTCCAGGCCGCGGTTGCGCTGGGCGTCGAGCAGATCCACGCACTGTTTGGTCTGCGCCTTCAGGCTCGCCAGCGCAGATGCAAGGCTTTCCGAGGTCACGAGCAATTGCCAGTCGGCGTACGGATTGTTCTGACCGCTGAGGCCGAACACCGCGCGCAGGCAGGCTGCCGCGCGTTTGCCGCCGACGATGGCGGCCTGATTCAGCTCCTGGCTCGCGGCGCGCCCCACGAACAGGCGGTACGCCTGGCGCGTGTGCAGCAACATGCGGTCGTGGCCCTCGTTGACGAGACGGCCCAGCCGGCGCATGTCCGCCGCCTCGGCAAACGGCACGACGGCATCCGCGCCCATGCGCGAGAGGTGCCGCTCGACGTTCTGCGCCGCGCGCTTTTCCTGGTCGAGCAATACCAGCAGGTCCGCATACTGCGGGTGCAGGGACAATTCCTCGCCCAATTCAAAACGCCGGCATATGTCCGCGAGCCGTTCGCGCTCGCGCGAAATGCGCTCGGGCGTCCAGTCGCCAGGACCGGCTGCTGCTCGCGGGTCAATCATCTTCATGTCCATGGGTCCCCCAAATTGCGTGCTTGCGCCGGCGTATTGCGGCCGGACGCGTGGGTCGCAAACCTGGGTGTCGGTGCTGAGTGTGGTCCGGTCATGCCGGCTGGAATCATCCGCGGCAGAAATTCGTCGCGTGGAGGTTTTTGTATGTGCGACTGGCCCAGTCTTGATGCGGACGCGGGAGGCGCCATGACTGCGGTCACGGCAATTGGCGCGGCATTCCACCGGGCTGAGTGTTCGCCATAGTCCCAAGCCGGGAGGGTATTGGGCAGGTGCGCGGTCAAATCCTGGACGCGGAGTGCCGGCCGATACCGCCGCAAGACTGAGCCAATCGAAACTCGTTGGGCGATTGATGCACGCCTCTGGCTGCGAACCCGAAGCTGCCATCGCGGCCCAAAAAAATTCACCGCGTGAACAAATTCGACGCTCACTCTGGCTGCAACAGCCTCCTGGACAGACTCCCGCCGAATGGGCTGACGCAAGCGGAATTCCGCCCTGGCCTTCGTGCTCACTGGAGCTTGTCCGGGGCGTCAAGGACCAGCGCATCGTCAAGCTCCGGCAGGCCCGGCACTTCGGAGCGGGCACGCAGGGCGGCAATGCGTTCGCGCAGCGGGCCCTGATGGACGAAGTAACAACGGCGCCCCGTGCTGGGGTGAGCCTGAACATCGAGCAACCCGGCCTTCTGCAGGCGCTTCACATTACCCGCGACGGCGGCGAGCGACAAATTGCCGCCCAGCTCGTCGACCAGGTCGCGCATGGTGATCTGCACCCATCCCTGGTCCGCGCCCAATTCCAGCAGCACCCACAGCAACATCGCAGCGCCGATCCGACGCCCCAGGGCGTAGTAAATTTCCAGGAAGCGCCGCGGCGTTACGAGCCACGGCGCCGGGGGGCGTGGCTGTGCCAGCACCGGTTCACTGACTTTGAGCGCGGCTTCCATAGCGTTAAACGCCCGGATGTAAGCGAGCTTCCATACCAATGCCTTGGCGCCCGTAAAGCCCATAGCGAGAATTGCAAATCCGTCGCGACTAATGCGGTAGGCTGGACGTGCCTCCCCCTTTTCGTCACGGTATTCAACGGGCTCAAAATTGAGCCGGTGCCATTCCTCCGGTAGATCGACACACAGGTGTTGAATATCGCGCAGCACATTCTTGTGCAGCTTCCCGAAATGCTCGGCAATCGCGATCGAGGTGGTCGTAACAGCCCCGCCGACGACCGAAACACGTGGTTTCAACGCAGTTTCCATGGGCACTGTTCTCCGAATTTGATCATGGAGCTGCCGAAGCGGAGGTACGACGGCCGATGGACGCCGCAATCGAGCGCGTCCTTCGCGCTCCGCCGAATCCGCCTTCATGCGAACGCGGGCCAAAATTGTTCACCACGTCAACAAAGTTCACGCCGTGAACACCGCCGTACCCGCAGCGTGAGGCGCGGCTCCGTCCACCGCGGAATTCCGCACTGGCCATCGCGCTCACTGGAGCTTCTCCGGAGCTTCAAGGACCAGCACATCCTCAAGCTCAGGCAGGCCCGGCAGTTCGGCGCGGGCACGCAGGGCGGCAAGGAGTTCGCGCAGCGGACCCTGGTGGACGATGTAGCAACGGCGCCCCGTATTCGGGTTGGCCTGAACATCGAGCAACCCGGCCTTCTGCAGGCGCTTCACGTTGCCGGCGACTGCGCCCAGCGAAAGATTCCCGCCCAGTGCGTCGATCAGGTCGCGCATGGTGACCTGCACCCATCCCTGGTCCGCACCCAGTTCGAGCAGCACCCACAGCAGCATCGCAGCGCCCATGCGACGCCCAAGCGCGTAGTAGATCGCCAGGAAGCGCCGCGCCGTGACGAACTCGGGCCCCGGGGGGCGTGGTTCGGCCTGTTGCAGGTCACGCGGTTTCAGCGCGGCCTCCATTGCATCGAAAGCCTCGATGTAGGCAAGCTTCCATCGCAACGCACGCTGCCCGGTGAAACCCATCGCAAGCAGGGTGAAACCTTTGCGGGTGATCCGGTAGGCCATGTCGCGTCGGGTAGCACCGTTCCCAATCGCCACCTCGACAGACATGGGCTCAAAATTGAGCCGATGCCATTCTTCCGGCAGATCGACGCACAGGTGCTGAATATCGCGCAGCACGTTCTTGTGCAGCTTCCCGAAATGCTCGGCAATTGCAATCGAGGTGGTCGTAACGGCGCCACCAACGACCGAAACACGAGGTTTCAACGCAGTTTCCATGGGTATGGGTCTCCAAAATCAATCGAAATGCCGCCAATGCGGGTCGCCCCGCGACGGTGTCGCGATCAAGCAGCTCCGTCGTGCCCTACCTGATCCACCCGGGTCCGGACGGCAGCCAAATTTGTTCACCGCGTCAACAAAGTTCACGCCGTGAACGCCGGTTTCCCGGCGCGTAGCAGCCGGACCACTCCGGCCCCGGCGCATCACGCATACGGCGAGACTGCAATCGCCCCAGGCGTTCACCGCGCGTCCTCCAGCGGTTGCGCTTCGTGCGCCCGAGCGTCGGCACCGACGCCCTGACCGCACAAGCGAGGCGCGTCGATGCGGTAGCTGCGCCGCGTGGGAAAGACGTCAAAGCGGCAGATCAGGAGCCCCGTACGCTCCAGCCGCTTGATGTTTCCCGAAATCGCGCCCAGCGAAAGCTGTCCGTCCAGCAGGCGGACCAGGTCGCGCAGGGTCAGGCTGACCCAATTCCGGTCTGCGCCAGCCTCCACGAGCGCCCATAGCAGCAAGGTCGCGGCGACATGCCGCCCCGTGGCTTCGTACATGGCCAGGAACTGGCGCAGGCCGGTTGCCGGCGTCGTGCTCATTTCGCACCTCCCGCGGCGGTCCGGTGGCTACCGAACCGCAGGAGTTCGGCACGCACTTCCGGCGGCATGGGGCGGCGCCGCGCTTGCTCAGGCGGCGGCGGGGGATCGCTGTGCGAAGCGGCCATGCGTCGCGCGTTTTCCGCCGCGCGGGCACGCGCGGCGGCGACCGCATCGGCGTAATCGCAGATCAGATGCCCCGACACTGCGGCATTTTTCAGCACGCGCAGGTAGGCCACCGGGTTCGAGACCGGCACGGCAGCCCGATTGCCCATGCGCCCGGCAAGTTCGTCCAGGATGCGTTGCGGCTGGGGCGCCTGGCGCAGGATGGGCACCATGCGCCTGCGCAGGATGTCGGACAGCCCGGCCGGAAAAATCCACGCCGGGTCGCCGGCGTCGTTCGGGTCATGACTCACCGGGAAACCCAATGCCGCAAGCACCTCGAACACGTCGGGCCGTTCTTCGGGCGAGCGCTGCGCGGGCACCGGCGCCGGTTTGTCTGCAGACGTTTTTCCCACCCCTCCCTGGGCGCCGGCCTCGGGACAAGTGCGCGGGGGGTTTGGGGGGGTAGTTGTAATCGTGGACGCTGTAATTACTTCCTTATATAGACATGTTGCCGAATCCGGCAAACTGTCAGGCCGTATTACAGAAAACTCATATCGCGTTTTATCGCAATCCAGATTTTTGGATTGATTTTCCTGGGCTTTTGTTCGCGTCGGCGTTTGCGAGCGCGTCTGCCCCGGCAAACGCTCGGCGTGTGCGGCGTTCACCGCCGGCGGCGGTGCGGGGGGTGCCTGGCCGGCAAGCGCGGCCTCCACCGCCGGCATGTTCAGGCGGATTCCGACGGCCGGAACCACGCGTCCATACTGGCGCGTGAAGCGGGCGCACTCTTCCGTGTATCCAAGTGCGCGCAGGCGGGCGCGGGCGGTCTGCAGTTCGCGGCGCGTCAGGCAGGTGTTTTCCAGCAGGGTGGCCTGCGGCACGGATATCCAGTTCACCTGCTCGCGCATGCGCACGCTGGTTTCGCGGCGTTCGACCAGAAAACTCAACAGAAGCGCACTGAGCGTATCTCCCGTCGCATGCACCAGCGTGCGTTTGAAGGACACCACATCGCCGGTAAGCTCACGTACCCAGGCCGCCCTGTCGCGAACCGCGGCAAGTGTCAGTCCGTCCGGCGGCAATTCGCAGCTGGTCAGTTGTGCGAGGCGCATGCCCAGCGCGGCCAGATTGACGCGGTACCAGCAGGTCGCTGGAAACCCCTGCACGCGCTGTTCCAGCAGCCCGGCCGCGCTCAACAGGGCGCGCGCACGGCGTATTTCGTGCCGGCTCAAGCCGGTTTCAGAAGACCACTCGGCAGCAGTCTTGTAAAACCAGCCTTGGCGCTCAACGATGCAATCGCCGGTCCGCGTCCAGTACATGGCCTGGCTCAGGAACAGGCCGGCTTTTGCATCGCCGACCAGCCTGGTCACGTTGGTGTGGAAGGCGATGCGGCGGCGTTCCAGTACGCCGCCGTTGGCCAGAAATTCCGCGAGGTTCACGCGTCAGATCTCGTCGGGACTGGCTCGCACCAGCGTCACCTGCGGTTGCCGCACGCGCCATTCCTGCAGCAGGCCGGTCTGGCGCAGATGCAGGCGCGCGCGATCCGCCTCCCAGCGGGACAGACAGATTGCCGCTTCCAGGTGGGCGTGATCGAGTGCGAACCAACCTTCCGTCCATGGGTTTTCCTGGCACGTGGCCGCGCTTTCCGCGCGCACGAATGCGAGCAGCAGACCGGCATTGACGCCGCCGGCCTGTGCGGTATGTGCGCGCCAGACCGCGACGCCGCCCACCGATGCTTCGGGATCGGGGCCGGGTTCGCCGGTATCGAAACCGGCTCGCTGGGCATCGGGCGCGCGCATGACGCGCAGCTCGATCGCGCTGCCCGTGCAGCGTGTGGCGACGAATCCGCCCGCCACGAGCGCGCGCAGCGCGCACTCGGTTTCCCATGCGGACAAACCGACCGAGCCGGTAAGGTCGGCGCGGTCCAGTTCGAACCAGGGGTCGGCCGGTCCAAGCTCTTGCCGGCATGCACGCGATTGCACGGCCTGCAACAGCAACGCGGCCGTCACGCTGCCCGTGCATTCGATCAGCGCGCGCGGCACGCCGATGGCGCCGTCCGCCATGTCCGGTACGACCAGCCGCGCGGCCGGTAGCGCCGGCAGGGGCTCCGGGAACCCCGCGCGGCCAGGCCTAGAAGTAGGCGGCAAGCGCGTTGTAGAGGGTGGCGAGCGGTAGCGGGTTGGGCGCATCGGCGGCTCCTTGAAACTCCTGGTGCAGGCGGATGAAGCGGTCGCGTTCCGACATTTCGGGAGGCAGTGCCCGGTAGCGCGCCAACAGGCGCGTGGCGCACTGATCCGACAGCACGGGTGGCCGGCCGGACGGGGCGACCAGCAGGCGCTGGCGCCGGAATTCATTGACCGCGCGCTTGCTCAGTTTGAAGTGGCGCCAGAACATGTTGATGCTGGCGCCGTGCCGAAAGTAGTACATGAGCGCACGCTGATCGGCTTCGCTACGCCGCGAACGCACCAGGGCCCTGGCGAATTCGGCCGGATCGATCTGAAACGACACGTGCAGCGCCGGCTCGCTCGCGAGTGCGGCGACGTCCAGATCGGTCATCTGGGACAGTGCGTCCAGATGTTTGGGCGGCAGCCCGCATTTCATGGCTTCGGCGAGATCGCCTCGTTTCACCAGTTGAATCAGGTGCAAAAGCAACTCGCGTCGAATTTCGGTATTTCCTACCAGCATCTGTAGCCTCCCCAAAGGCAGTCAAGCGGCGCGGTCCCCCATGGACCGCGCGATAAAGCGGCTCGCGCCGCGCGATAGGCGGGTCGTTCGTGATTGCACGATCAGCCGGCATGTCGCGCATTGCGGCCACGCAGCAGCGAGGCCTGGGTGAGCAGCCGCGCGCGATCGCCGCGGGCTTCCCAGGCTTGTTGCGCGATCATGAAAAATTGCAGCGCCGGCCCGCCGTGCGGACCGGCGATAAGTCCGGACCAGATGTCGCAGGCATTGGCTTCGACGCCTACGCTCTCGCGCAGCAGTTCCATCAGGTCCTCGCCGTCGAATTCGTCGGCGGTGGACAGGATGCGGCCCCACCCGCTGGACGCCGGCACGGTGTTTCGCCACTCGGGCAGCAGTTGGCCGGATACCGCCGCGAGCATCCACCACACGCACTTTGCAAGCTCGCCGCGCGGTCTGCCGTCGAATTCCACCCAGTAGCCGAGGGGCATGTCCGGACACGCAATGACCGACAGTCCGGCGGTCCGCGCAAGCGCTGCGGCAGCGGTACAGGTTTCCGGTACCGCGGCATTTGCAATGGCAGGCAGACTGGCCGGTGCGCGGGCTGTGAGGGCCTGCGCTTCGGAGTCAAACGCCGGGCCGGCCGGCGTGGCCCAGGCGGCGGCGGGCTGGTGCAGGGGAACGGTGGTGGTGGGCACGGCGGTTTGCGCCGCAACCGGCTGGTCCGCGGCGGCGCGGCTTTGCGCTGGAGGGGCCTCCCTGCTTGTCCCCATCTCCATCGATGTCAATGTGGCGGCCGGAGGTGCCGGCACGAGTTTCACCGCGCGCAGCAGTTCATCCGCGGCGATCGTCGGGTTGTCCGCGACCAGGCGCAGCATTTTGTCGAGAGCTGCCGCGGGATAGCCGGTTTCCGTCGAAACGGCCGCGCGACAGGCTGCAACCAGTTCGTCGGCGGGCACCGGGGGCCGGTGTTCCTTGTCCGCACAATCGGCCAGCGCCTGTTCGTAGCGGACGCGGAATTCGTCCAGCGCCGGCACGATGAGGCCCGACCAGGCACGCTCGTCGCTGATGCCGAGGCGTTTCGACAAACCGAGAAGAGAATTGATGCCGGGCTGGAGAATGCGTGTGTCGTTGAGCGACAAGGCTGCCGCAGCCTGGCCAAGCACTCCGAGCCGCGTGGCGGCGAACAGCGCGCCGGAAAGCGTGGACATGTGCACCTTCAGTCCGCGCTTGGCAAGTTCCGCCTCGAACGCGCGCAGCGTCAGCGGTTTGCCAGCCAGTTCGGCGTCGAGCTGGAGCTTGGCCCGCGCAAGGCCGCAGGCCAGATCCCAGAAGGTGAGCGCACTGCGCTGAACATTCTCGCCCAGGTGTGAGATGAGCACCTGAGCCTCGCCTTTCCAGGGCGCGTAGACGCCCAGGATCCAGCGGAAGCAGTCGTCGCGGGTTTCGTCGTACAGCTCCTGCACCGCGCGGTAGCGCGTGCCGGCGCCTTCGGCGAGCGTGTAGATCTGTTCGCCGGGACGGCGCGTCACGGCCAGTACCAGCGTGCGCCGCGTTTCCGCGACCCAGGCCTTGATGGCGTGGAATTCGTCGTTCTCGCGCTGCCTGGGATTGTGTTCGTAGGGTTTTACTTCATCGAGCGCGAGCCGCACCATGGCGCCGGGGTCATCTTCCTGGCCAGGGCGCAGGCCACGCGCGTTGTTCGGCGCCGGCTGGCTTTCGTCGAACAGGGCTTCGTAGGTTGCGAGCGTCTGTTGTTCGCGCTGGGTAAGCCTCTGGCCGTTGTCGCGTTTGCGCTTCAAGGCCTCGACGTATTCGGCCGCCGGCGCCGGCCGCAAGCTCGTCGGTTGCAGGGCGAAGGATTCCGTACCCATGGCCGCTAGCCTCCTGCCCGAACGGCGGCTGCAGGGCCAGATGCGCCGGGCACTTCGGCATCCGCCGGCAGGCTTGCCGGTCGCACCTGGTTATGGGCCAGATCGGGCAGCAGTTCGTAGGCCAGCGCCAGCATGGTTTCGTAGGCGCACGGCCCGGCACCCTTGCGCCGGAAATCGGTCATGTGGACCGGCAATTTCCTGGTCACCGCCTCCTTGTAGGCGACCGCGTAGGGAACGACCGTCTGCAGCAGGTCGACGCGCCCGGAAAAGCGCGAGAAGTTCTCCCGCACGAAACCGGCGATGGTGCGCGAATCGGTCGTGCGTTCCTGCCGGCAGATGAACGCTTTCATCTGGCCCAGCGGCATGTCCGCGGTTTCCAGGTTGCGGTAGAACTCCAGCGTCCCTTCGAGGAATTCGCGCGTCGACAGCGTATCCGGCGCGATCGGGCTCAACAGGATGTCGGCCGCCAGCGCCGCGGCGTCCTGGAGTGGACCCTTGGCGCCCTGGGTATCGACAATGACGTAGTCGTAGTTCTCGGTGACTTCGACCGAGCGCAGCGCCACGGCCATGCGCCGCCCGCGGTCCAGACGCGTCGACAGCCAGTGCTGCACCTCGCCGTCTGGCGCGTCGGAGCAGATGATATCGAGCGTGTCGATACCGGGGATTTCGACCTTGGAGATGTTCTCCTCGGTCACGAAGCCGCGCCGGAGGACCGCCGTCAGCGAAAGTTCCGCCCGCTTCCGGATGCGGAAAAACCGCGACAGCGTGGGCTGAACGTCGGCGTCGACCAGCAGAACCCGAAAGCCCATATCGGCCAGCAGGCCGCCCAGGTTCGCGCAGGTCGTGGTCTTGCACACGCCGCCCTTGGTCGCCACCACCGCGATCTTGATCACGATCGCGCCGAAACCCGTTTTTGGCGGATGTCGTACCGGTCGGGTGTCAGGAGACCCTGAACGCGTTGCGCTGCAGCCACATCCGGCCGGCTTTCCACCCGCGGTGCGGCTCGCGGATGGGCACCACGGCACTGACTGAGTGCCGCATTTTTTCCTATTTTGCGTAGGTTCACGTGTCGCTCCTTGCGACACGGGCCCATTTTCGCGTCTATTCTTGCTGCGCCGCAACAGTCAGCCCACTGCCCCTTTTAGGGTCGAATTTCCCTGGCTTTTCCCTCGCCTAGTCCTTAACCCAGACTTAAGGCCACCGCGACCGATATCGGCCCGTTCAGCGCAAGCGGCGGACGCAGCTTGACGCTCGTTGCGGAGCAATATGCGGCGCCCGGCGCGCTCGCGTGGGGCGCACCGCGGCAGGTCCAGAGACGCACCGGACGGCGCCTGCACCGCGCAAATTTGCCGCGCCGGTCGGCACCGCCGGACTCAGTCGGCTTGGCGCGGGCGCCCCGGCGCGTCACGCGGCCTGTACGTTTGCTGCAATGCGGTGCCTGCTGCGTGCCGCGGCGCGCTTACTGGCGTAAAGTTATGCAGTGCACCATGCGAGGCGCCGTTGTGCGCGTTCAGCGCGGCGCAGGGTGTCGCCCGGATTTCGGGCAAGGGTCATGAGGAAAATTCAACGGGTAACGCGAGTTCGACACCGCCAAGGAGGTTGCAATAGTGAAGTACGACGTATTTCTATCCCACTCCGGCAAGGACCGGGCCGATGTGGACCAGGTGCGGGACGAACTGAAGGCGCTGGGTTATCGCGTCTGTATGGACTATGAAGTGCTGCCGGCCGAAGCGCCGGACAAGGTGGCGCAGGACGGCGCGGCGCGGCTGGTGGAAGCCGCGCGCCATTCGGCGGCGCTCATCTATGTGCTGTCGCCGGGTTCCGCCAATTCGCAGTGGCTGCTTTGGGAATTGGGCTTTTTCGACGGTGCGCGCGGCAAGGTGTATGTGTGGCCGAGCAGCGACGTGATGGAGTTTTTCGCAGCCGAACGCGGCTATCTGCAGCGCTATCCCATGGTGCCGGTGGCCGGGCGGCACGAATTTCTGGACAAAAATCTGCCGCGCCCGCGCCGCGCGCTGCGCAATTTCGACGGCTTTCCGTTGCGCCTGACCGGCACGCTGGCAACGCCGCTGGATGTGATCAATGCTGCCACGGATTTTGCGTTTTCGTGGTGGCGCGCCTGGGGTCTCATGCCCGGCGGCGGCACGCCGTCCCGCACACGGCAACTTGCCGGGCGGCGCGGCTGACTGCGGCACGACCGGGGCCGGCGCGCGCGCCGCGGCAGCCCCGGCCGCCGGCACGGCCTCAGCCCGGTACCGGCGCCTCGACCAGCTGACCGAGCAGTACGAGCGATTCCTGCCAGCCCAGGTAACAGGCCTGAACCGGGATGGCTTCGGGTATGCCGGCCTGCACGATATGCAATTCGGTACCGCAGAACACCGGGGTGAGGTTCACCGTCACGTGCATTTCGCCCGGCAGGTTGGGGTCGTCGAAACGGTCGGTATGCACGATGCGCTGGTCAGGCACCAGTTCCAGGTATTGGCCGCCGAAACTGTGCATGTGGCCGGTCGCGAAACTCGTGAAGGACATGCGGTAACCGCCGCCCGTGCGCGCGTCCATTTCATACACTTTGGCCGTATAGCCATGCGGCGGCAGCCATTTGACCAGCGCGTCGGGGTCCAGAAAGGCGCGGTAAATGCGCTCGGGCGGCGCTTTGAGCACGCGGTGCAACGTCACGGTTCCTGTAGGCATGGGGTGTTCCTCCGTATTCGGG
>JAEUNN010000427.1 GCA_016791085.1 Rhodocyclaceae bacterium
CCGGGTGCCGCCCGCCAACGCTCACACCATGCACGCTTCGGCCTTCCTGCACGCCCACGCCGGCAACCCCGACTGGCGCATCGCGCTCGCGCAATGTCTCGCACAACTGCATTCCGCCAGCGCGGCCCGCAGCGCGCTGCATGGCGCTGCGGCGCGCCCGCTCAGGCTGGGCTGGTGCTATCTGAGCGACTACTATGCGGCGGACGCGGCGGCCATAATCAATACCTTGCGCAACGAATTTCCCGGCGTAAGCTGGACCGGCGCGGCCGGTGTAGGAGTGTTCGCAAGCGGCGTGGAGTACATGGACGAACCTGCGCTGGCGCTCATGCTGGCCCCGCTGCCGGCCGAATCGTTCCGCCTGTTTTCCGGCCGCCAGCCGCTAGGTGCCGCGGCCGGCACATTCGTCGCGCATACGGCGCTCGTGCATGCCGATCCCGGCACACCGGATTTACAGGAATTGCTGGGTGAACTGGCGGCGCGCACGGCGTCCGGCTACCTGTTCGGCGGCCTCACCTCGTCGCGCCGCGACAGTCTGCAAATTGCCAACGACGTGCTGAATGGCGGACTGTCCGGGGTGGCGTTCGCGCCGCAGCAGGACCTACTGTCGCGCGTCACGCAAGGTTGTCAGCCTATTGGGCCAAGCCGCACGGTCACGCGCTGCGAGCGCAATTTCGTGTTTACGCTGGACGAACGGCCGGCGCTGGAATGTTTGCTCGAAGACACGGGCCTCGCCGCCAACCTGCCCAAGCGCGAACTGATACGGGCGCTGAGCGGCACGCTGGCGGGTTTGCGCGCCGAGCGACTCGATCTGCCCGCGCGGCCGGGACAGTTCGGCGTCGATTGGGTGGTACGCCACCTGGTCGGCGTGGACACGCGCCAGCAAATATTGGCCATCGCCGAACAGGTCGAGCCCGGCATGCAGTTGTCGTTCTGTCGGCGCGACCCGAAGTCGGCGCTGTCGGACCTGGTGCGCATCGCCACGGAAATCCGCGCCGAACTGGAGAGCGAGCCCTCGCGCCGCGCCGCGGGCGCCGTGTACATCAGTTGCGCCGGGCGTGGCGGCGCGCATTTCGGCGCCCCGCACACGGAATTGCAGACGGTCAAACATGCCCTGGGCGATCTGCCCCTGGTGGGTTTTTTCGCCGGCGGCGAAATCGCGCGCGCCAATCTGTATGGCTACACGGGCGTGCTGACGGTATTCACGGTGCCCGCTTGATCCCGGCGGCCCGACTTTTTCGCACGTTGGGCGCAAACGCCAGCGCGGCATGCCGGCCGAAGTCCCGTTTGCCGCCGCCAGGGGCATGGCGGAACAAGTTCGGATACCATCGGCGCATCATGGACCAGCCCGACGAACTGATGAACAAACCCGGCAAGACCGGGCTCGCGCGTGTGATCGCCGCCACCGGCTATTCGCTGCAGGGCCTGCGTGCGGCTTGGCGCCACGAAGAAGCGTTCCGCATCGAGGCCGTCCTGTGCTGTGCCTGTTTGCCGCTCGCCTGGCTGCTCGGACAATCGCTGGTACACCGGCTGCTGCTCATCGTGTGCTGCGCGCTGGTGCTGCTCGCGGAGCTGACCAATTCCGCGCTCGAAGCGGTGGTGGACCGCATCGGGCCGGAGCGCCACCCGCTCGCCGGCCGCGCCAAGGATATAGGCTCGGCCGGGGTGTTCGTGACCCTGGTGCTGTTCGTGCTGGTGTGGGGCGCATCGCTCTGGGAACGTCTGGCCTGAACATCGCGCCAGCAGCCACAACTGCCGCAGGCGTCGGCACGGAAACCCGGTCCCCCGCGGCTCAGGCCGGCTCGCCCTGCAAATGTTGTTGGCGCCGCGGCCATACGCGCACCAGCACCACATAAGCCGCCAGGGCAAATACCGAACTCAGGGTGTAGGTAAGCGGCGCGCCGGCGCTATCCCACATCCAGCCGCTCACCAGCCCGCCCAACATGCCGCCGGCGCCGAACGACAGGCTGCTGTAGAGCGCCTGGCCGCGTGCCTGGTGGCGGCCCACAAACAGGCGATTCACCGCCGCCACGGCCGCGGCATGGAAAGCACCGAACGTGGCGCCGTGCAACACCTGCGCGGCGACGATCAACACCGGCTGCCCCACGCCCCAGCCTATCATCAGGAAGCGCACGACGGCGCAGGCGAAACTTGCCAATAACAGGGTGCGCTCGCTATAGCGCGCGAGCAAGGCGGGCATGCGCCAGAACACCAGGATTTCGGCCACCACGCCCAGCGTCCAGAGCCAGCCGACGGCGCTGCGCGTATAGCCGTGGGTATCGAGAAATATCGAGTAGAACACGTATAGCGCCCCGTGCGCGGCCGACATGAGCAGGCAGGATCCCATCAATGCCATGATGCGGCGGTCGCGCAGCAGGAGCATGAAGCGCACCGGTTCGGTCGCCGGGTCCGGCGCGGCCGGCGATTCGGGGACGCTGCAGGCGCAAAACATGATGCCCACCAGGGTGGCGAAAGAAGCCCAGAGCACGCTGTCCGGCGGCAAATGATCGAGCGCCTGGCCGAGCGCCAGCACCGCCACGATGAATCCGACCGAACCCCACATGCGCACCGACCCGTAACGCGCGGGCGCGCCGCGCAAGTGCGCGAAGGTGATGCTTTCTATCAGCGGCAGCGCGGCACTCCAGAAAAACGCCAGGCAGGTCATGGCCACGAACACCGCCTCGAAACTGACCGCCTGGAAGAACAGCAGGAAACTTGCCACGCTCAGTGCGCCCGACAGGCGCACGATGCCGACGCGCCGCCCGCTGCGATCGGCCAGCACCCCCCAGACATTCGGCGCGACCATGCGCATGAGTTGCATCAGGGAACTGATGACGCCGATTTCCCAGGCGGAAAATTTGAGGCTGGCGAGGTAGAGCGCGAAGTACGGCGCGAACGCGCCGACAAAGGCGAAATAGAAAAAGTAATAGGCCGACAGGCGCCAGTAGGGCAGCATCGGCCGGATTGTACCCGGCACGGCAAGGCGCGCGCGGCGCCACTCTCCGCAACTGCCGCGCGCCGCGGGGTATTCAGGCCGGTTCGCCGCTCAGCATGAGGCGCAGTTCGTCCTTGACGCGGCCGCAACGTTTGCGCAATTCGGTCAGTTCAGCGCTGGCGTCCGCCTGCTGTTCGAGCTGGCGCAGGCGCCGGTTCAAACGATGGAACTCATCGTACAGGTGCGCAAAGTGCCGGTTGTGCACGTTGAGCTGGCGAATGAGGACCGCGCATTCCGGGAATTCCGCGTGGATGTCGTGAATTTCAAGCATGGTAGGTGCCCGCCACTTGCATGGGCAATAACCATACTTTCGTCAAGGAGAATTATCAATGACCTATGTCAACCTCCGTGCAGCAGGTCAGTCCTCGTCGGGATCCGGATCGTCCACTTCGGGGCCGTGCAAGGCGCGCAGCCGCGCCACGACTTCGTCCGGCGCCTGCGCCGGAACTTTGGGCGTGGGGCAGTTCACGTCGCCGCACTGCGCGCGGTGGCGCAAGGCGTGATCGATCAGCACCAGCGCCAGCATGGCTTCGGCGATGGGGGTCGCGCGTATGCCCACGCAGGGGTCGTGGCGGCCGTGGGTATTCACGATCACGCCGTTGCCGGCCTTGTCTATCGAATGGCGGTCCAGACGTATGCTGGAGGTGGGCTTGATGGCGATATGCACGACCACGTCCTGGCCGGTGGAAATGCCGCCCAATATTCCTCCGGCGTTGTTGCTGAGGAATCCTTGCGGGCTCATTTCGTCCGAATGTTCGGTGCCGCGCTGCGCCACCGCCGCAAAACCCGCACCGATTTCGACGCCCTTCACGGCATTGATGCCCATCATGGCCCAGGCGATGTCGGCGTCGAGGCGGTCGTACACGGGTTCGCCCCAGCCCACCGGCACCCCGCTCGCCACCACGCTGATGCGCGCCCCGACCGAATCGCCGGATTTGCGCAGGCTGTCCATATAGGCTTCGAGGTCCGCCACGCAATCCGGGTCGGCCGCGAAAAACGGATTGGTATCCACGGCCTCCCAGGAACGGAAGCCGATCGCGTGCGGACCGAGCTGGCTCATGTAGCCGCGCACGCGCACGCCATGACGCTCCAGCAGCCATTTTTTGGCGATTGCACCGGCCGCCACGCGTACCGCGGTTTCACGCGCCGAACTGCGGCCGCCGCCGCGGTAGTCGCGTATGCCGTATTTCTGCCAGTAGGTGTAGTCGGCATGGCCGGGCCGGAAGGTATCGGCGATATTGCCGTAATCCTTGCTGCGCTGGTCCTGATTGCGGATGAGCAGTCCTATGCTGGTGCCGGTGGTTTTGCCTTCGAACACGCCGGACAGGATTTCCACCGTATCCGGCTCGCGTCTTTGCGTCACGTGGCGCGAGGTGCCGGGCTTGCGGCGGTCCAGTTCGGCCTGGATGTCGGCTTCGCTGAGCGCAAGGCCGGGCGGACAGCCATCCACCACGCAGCCTATGGCCGGACCATGGGATTCGCCGAAAGAGGTGACGCAGAACAGTTTGCCTAAGGTATTGCCGGACATGATTTGGCGTGAACCGGGTTGTTGGAATGCGCCGCGCAGCCGGCAAAGCCAGCGCAGGAGCGCGTAAAATCGAGGCTTGCGCACGGCCGATCGAGCGGCCGCCGAGTTTAGCACGCAGGTACACCCGCTCTGGCGCCAGCACCGCCATGCAGAAACCCAGCCGATCGACACCGCGGCGGCCGGCTCCGTCCGCGCCGGCCCAGCCCCCCGTGCCACGCCCGCAAGCCGAAATACGCTGGCGGCGCAGCGTGCGCTACGTGTGGGACAAAAACCGCGGACGCGGCTGAACGGACGCTGCGCGACCGGCACCCGGCCGGCGCACCTTGCGCGCCCGAACGCCGGGGCGGCACGGCTCAGGCCGCGTGTTTTTTCAGTTCTTCGTCGCGCAGCACGCGGCGCAAAATTTTGCCGACATTGGTTTTCGGCATTTCTTCGCGAAATTCGACGTGGCGCGGCATCTTGTAGCCGGTCAGGCGCTCGCGGCAATATTCCAGCACGGACTCCGCCGTGAGCGAGGCATCCTTGCGGACGATGAACAGTTTCACGGCCTCGCCGGACCTTTCGTCCGGAACGCCCACCGCCGCGCACTCGAGCACGCCGGGACAGCCAGCCACGACATCTTCGACTTCATTGGGATAGACGTTGAAGCCGGACACCAGAATCATGTCCTTCTTGCGATCGACAATGCGGAAATAGCCCTGTGCGTCCATGATCGCAATGTCGCCGGTGCGCAGGAAACCGTCTTCGGTCATGACCTTGGCGGTTTCGTCCGGCCGCCCGTAATAGCCCTTCATGACCTG
This sequence comes from Rhodocyclaceae bacterium, assembly GCA_016791085.1. GTDB lineage: Bacteria > Pseudomonadota > Gammaproteobacteria > Burkholderiales > Rhodocyclaceae > JAEUNM01. The sequence continues at coordinate 5,321 of JAEUNN010000427.1, forward strand.
CGGGCCGCGCACACACAGTTCGCCGCGGCCGCCTACCGGCTGGTCACGCCCCTCGTCGTCGCGCAGCACCACTTCCGTGGACGGCACGGGCAGGCCGATGGCGCCGTTGTATTCCTTGATGTCGAGCGGATTGATGCAAACCGCCGGAGACGTTTCGGTAAGCCCGTAGGCCTC
>JAEUNN010000431.1 GCA_016791085.1 Rhodocyclaceae bacterium
GGAACCAGGCGCGCGAACGCCGCCTGGGCGAATTTTTCAAGCGCGACACGCTCATGTTCAACGGCTATGCCGACCAGGTGGCCGGCATGTATGCCGGCATGGATTTGCAACGCCTGTTCTGAATTTCGCCTGCCGAGCGCAAACGTGGACCCCATCGCCAAAACCGCCTATTACTGCTGTGGCGTGCGCATGCTGGACGCCCATGCGCAGAGTCCGGTATGCGGCGATCACTATGCCGAACTGTTCATGGATGCCGAGGCGCGCGAAATATTCCGGCGCTTCGAAAAGTTCCGCGGCCCCAACCTTGCCAACGCCGCCCGCCATCGCATCATCGACGACATTTTGCGCGAGCGGCTTGCGCGCCACCCCGATATGCACGTGCTGTTGCTCGGCGCCGGTTTCGACACGCGCGCGTTCCGGCTTGCCGGCGGGCAGTGGTTCGAAATCGACACGCCGGCACTTATCGCCCGCAAGGAATCCATACTGCCCGCGCACACTGCGCCCAACCCGCTTGCGCGCATCGCCATGGATTTTTCGTCGGACCGCCTGGAGCACAAACTTGCCGCGCTGGCCGCGCCCGCCGCGCCGGCCGTGGTGGTCATGGAAGGCGTGAGCATGTATCTCAGCCCCGATCAATTGCGCGACACCCTGAATTTGCTCAGGCGCTTGTTCCCCGGCCACACGCTGGTGTGCGATCTGATGACCGACGCGTTCGCACAGCGGTTTGGCCGTGGCCTGCGCCGCCGCATACGCGAACTGGGCGGAAATTTCGCGCCGCTCCTGGACGACCCGGCAAGCTTCGTGGCCGCGGCGCACTATCGCGAGGCAGCCCGCCATTCCATCGCCGGGCGCGCCGTAGCGCACGGTTCGCTGCCGCTTCCGCTGTGGCTGTTCAACAGCCTGTTGAAGTCTTTGCGCGACGGCTACCAGCTGCACGTGTTCGAAGCCAATTCCATCTGATGGCGGGACGGCCTGCGCGGGCCGCTGCGAAGCTGAATGCCGCGGTCTATGCATCGTGACGGTCGAATTTCCCCGCGCCGCGCGGGCTCCGGCGCACCATTCCTGCGCGCGCATGGGCCGCTCCTGGTGCGCAGGGCCAAAGGTCTGTGCCCGGCACAAAGGTATGCATCGGGCGGCAAACCGCAATGCATGCGCCCGTTGCACAAAAAACCGGCTGGTATGCAGTCAGGTGCCCGGCGCGCGCCGCGCGGCACGCGGCCCGCACCGGCTCCTGCGCCTTGGCACCATTATTGCTTTTACAGCCGCGTCATGCCCACGCCGGCAGGTGGGGCAGTGTGCATCTGGAGAATCCTAGGCATGAAAACTTTCATACAAGTCACAGAAATCTGGACCCCTACGCGCGACCGCTCGATACTCGAATTTCATGACGGTTGGTACGGCGAGCATCAAAGTTTCGGCATCGTGAGCCGCAAAATGTGCTTCGGCTACGGCGAAGGTTTGCCCGGCAAGGCCTGGGCCGAACGCCGCCCGGTCATATTCACGGACCTGCAGAACGCCTATTTCCTGCGCGCCGAAGCCGCGCGCCGCGCCGGCCTCAATTGCGGCGTGGCGCTGCCGGTGTTCGCGGGCGATTTCCTGCTCGCCGTGCTGGTATTTTTCTGCGCCGCAGACGAACAGCACGTGGGCGCGATAGAGCTTTGGCACAACAACGCGGCCGAAGGCGCGGAACTTAAGCTCGAAGATGGATATTTCGGCATCGCCGAAAGCTTCAAGACCGTGGCCCAGAACACCCGCTTTGCGCGCGGCAGCGGTTTGCCCGGCCTGGTATGGGATAGCGGCATGCCGCAAATCATGGAAGATTTGGGCCATTCCGGCCTGTTCGTGCGCAGCGACGACGCGCGCCGCATAGGCATCAACAAGGGACTAGGCCTGCCCTCGCCGTACGCGCCCGGCCAGAATTACGCGATGACCTTCCTGTCCGCGCTAGGAACGCCGATTGCGCGCCGCTTCGAAATCTGGGTGCCCAAGGCCGACGGCTCGGCGCTGGTGTTCAAGAACGGCGAATGCGACCGCAAACCGGGTTATGGCACGGCGCTGGCAGCGGTGGAACTGGCGCCGGGCGCCTCGGCGCTCAGCAAAAGCTGGACCAGCGGACTGCCGGTGTTGAGCGAGCACATCGCATCGGAATCGTCGCCGGTCGGCACGTCGGCCAAAGCCGCCGAACTCGATTCGGTCGTGGCGATTCCGTTGCTGCAGGACGGCCGCGTGACCGCCATCACGGCCATGTACTTCTGAGCATACGGCGCGCGCGGCAGCCCGCCGCGCGTGTTCGCCGGCGGCATGGCACGGGGCGCAGGCGCCCTGTGCTAAATTGCCGCGATGCAATCGATATTGATCGCCAATCCCAAGGGCGGCTGCGGCAAAAGCACCGTCGCGACCAACCTGGCCGCCGCGCTGGCGCATGGCGGGCACCGCGTCATGTTGGGCGACACCGACCGCCAGCATTCGTCGCGCGAATGGCTGGCGCTGCGCCCGGCCGACCTGCCGGCAATTTCCAGCTGGAAAATCGATGCCGAACAGCCCGCGCGTCCGCCCAAGGGCACCACCCACGCGGTGCTCGACACGCCGGCCGGACTGCACGGCAAAAAGCTCGCCGCCCTGCTGAAGGTGGTGAGCCGCGTGCTGGTGCCGATACAGCCTTCGCCTTTCGACATGCGCGCGACGCGGGCTTTTCTCGAAGTGCTGCTGGACGAAAAGGCCGTGCGCCAGGGCAAGACCTATGTCGCCATGGTGGGTAACCGCGTGGATGCGCGTACCCAGGCTGCGCAGGAGCTGGAACGCTTTCTGGCCGGTTACGAACTGCCCGTGCTGGCCTGGCTGCGCGATTCCCAGGTGTATATCCACGCCGCCGCGGCCGGCCTGAGCATATTCGATCTGCCGGCGTGGCGTGCCGACAGGCACCGCGCGGAATGGCTGCCGATCCTCGAATGGGCCGCACCCGACGCGGGCGCCGCCTAGGCGCAGCCGGCGGTGGCGAGTTCCTGCTCGCGCAGCAGTTCGTTGGTGTGACGCAAACGCGCCGCCATGGTGCGCATGACTTCGACGGCAAAGAAGGGCGCGCGCGCCACCAGGGCAAGAAAGCGTTCGCGGTCGATTTCGACCAGACGCGAGTCGCTCGCCGCGACGATGGTGGCCGAGCGCGCTTCGTGCTCGATCAGCGCCATTTCGCCGACGATGGCACCGGCGCGTGAACGTTCGACCAGCATGTTGCCGACCAGGATATGCACTTCGCCCTCGATCAGCACATACATGCACTGCCGGGCTTTTTCACCTTCACGGAACAGGCAGGCGCCAGCCTTCAGTTCGACCAGGCTGGGTTCGTTGCGGAATAGCTCGTAGAACAGCATGGGTCGTATCCGGATGTTGCTACGGGTTCGGATTAAACCACAGCACAGCGCAGGAAATTATTACAGTTGCACCGGAACTTTGCCCGCCGATGCGCACTCGCGGCGGCCTCGCGCGCGCCTGAGCTTGCCAGTGCTGGGCTCACATCCAGTCAATGCATAGTGATGCAATGTCGCCCGCGGACGCCCCGGGCTGGACGTGTAGCCTGCGTCCAAAAACATTGGTGCACTGCAACAAAAAATGCTTGACAAGACCTTTGGGCGGCACAATAATGGATTCCATGCTGCACTGCAGCAAACCATTTCAACAGGAGATAGATCATGGAACCCAAACTCGCCACCCCCGAAGAAATCCTTGCCCTGGGCAAAGCCAACATCGAATCCAGCCTCGCCCTCGCCGACGTTGCTTTCGTCGCGGTAGAACGCCTCACCGCCCTCAACCTCAACAGTGGTCGCGCCGCGCTCGAAAGCGCCGGTGCCAGCGCCAAGGCGCTGTTCGAAGTAAAAGACGTGGAAAGCCTCGGCGCGCTGCAGTCTTCGGCCGCCAAGCCGGCGCTCGAAAAGCTCGTGGCGTATTCCACCAGCGTTTATGAAATCCTGACGCAGACCCAGGAAGAAATGTCGAAACTGGTCGAAGCGCGCAGCGCCGGATTCGGCGAAAGCATCAAGTCGGCGCTCGAAGCCGCTGCCAAGTCGGCGCCGGTCGGTTCGGATGCCGCGCTGGCCGCGCTCAAGCAGGCCATGGCTGCCGGTGACGCGGCCTATGCCAACCTGAGCAAGGCCGTCAAGCAGTTCTCCGACGCCGCCGAAGCCAATATGTCGGCTGCCGGCAAGGCCGCGCTCGACGCCGTGGGTTCCGCCCCCGTGGCGCCGAAGTCCGGCAAGAAATCTGCCTGAGCTTCGCAGGCACCGAAAGCCCCGCTGCGGCGGGGCTTTTTTTCGTCCACCGCCGCCCTGCAGCACGACTTGCCCAGGGTGTTCCGGCCCGCTCGGTGGCCTGAGCGGGTCTTGACGGCGGCATCGGCAAAGGCCGAAATAACCGCGTTTCCCCCCGGCTAATCGGCCCGTTGCGCTTGATTCCCGTCCGCATAATGGATTGCGTCGACAGGAGTCACGGCGTGGCCGAAGAAAGCGATCTCGAACGAACGGAAGAGCCCTCACAGCGGCGCCTGGAACAGGC
>JAEUNN010000483.1 GCA_016791085.1 Rhodocyclaceae bacterium
GCCTCGGGCCAAGCCGCGCACGTGCACGATTTCATCGACATGCACGACCTCGGCGACATGCTGGTGGCGGCCGGATTCGAGGCCCCGGTCATGGACGTCGATTACCTCACGCTCACTTACGCCGATCTTGCTGCACTGCGCAATGATGTGCGCCACAACGGCGCCTGCAATGCCCTGGCAGGGCGTGCGCGCGGACTGTTGGGACGTGCGGCCGGGCGGCGCGTGATCGCCGCGGCCGACCAGTTGCGCCGTGAAGGCCGCCTGCCTTTGACGCTCGAAGTGGTCTATGGCCACGCCTGGAAACCCGAGCCGCGCACCAGCGCCGACGGGCGCGCGATCATACGCGTACAACGCGGCCGCGGCTGATCCGCAGCCCTTACGCCCGGGCCCCGCCAGGGCGCCCGGGTTCATGTTGCGCTGCGTGATGAATGTCCTCGTACGCGCCTTTCTACAGCCCTTACGCTAGTTGCCGTTAGATGCTGTGTACGCGGTTCGCGGCACTTGGCTGCTGCTACCGTGCCGCCGTATGTGCCAAGCCGGCGCGGCCGCATGCCGGCCGTGCAGTTCGGGCACCAAGGTCGAATAGTTTGGTCTAGGTTGATATCGGGAGGTCGCTACGCGCCGCGCGGACGACCTTGGCGGTGTAGGGGAATATCATGGAAATATTGGGCGTGCTGCTGTTGGCCATCGTCGCTTACCCCATTTACCGTACCATCGTGGAGTGGCGCCGGCTGTGCGATCCGCAGCGCTGGAAGTACATGGGCGTCATCGTGCGCCGCGTCGAAGCCCTGGACGCGATGATAGACGTGATCGGTCGCTACATGGGGCGCGACATCCACCGCCAGGTGGTGTTTCACGGCTTTCGCTATGAGTTCATGGGCGTGGCCCCACAATCGTACAAGCGCAGGATGCGCGGCGCGGAACTTTTCCTCGAGCCGGGCCTGCTGTACGGCATAGTCTGATCCTTCCCGGGCGAGCCATGCCCGGCTCGCCTGTCCGTCCTGCCAAAGTCCGCGGCGCCGTGCGCCCGCATTTGACATTGGCATCGTCACGCTTTCCGCACCCCAGGCCCAGCTTGCATCATTTCCGCAGCGCCCTGTTGACCTGCGTCAATCGGTGAGACTGCAAACCGTTCCAGAATTGCTGTTGAGAATTCGCAAACTGCCTTATATCTTGTGCAGGAGGTCAAAATGGAAGCCACTCGAATCCGCGCCCACGAGCCGGTCTGGATGGGGCGCTCCGATTGCTGCGCCTGCCCAGTGCGGACCCGGGCCTTGTTTGCCCATGTACCCGACGCCGCGCTCAAGTCCAACGGTTACACCATCGACCTGCTGCGCGTGCGCACCGGAGGCACCCTCTATGAGGAAGGTGCTACCGGCGACTATGTTTATGCGCTGCGCAGCGGTTTCGTGAAGCTCATGCAGCAATCCGGCAATGGCAATGCGCGCATCGTGCGGCTATTGCACGCCGGTGAGTCGGCCGGGCTCGAATTGCTTGCCGACGGCCGCTATCGCCACACCGCCGTGGTGCTGCGCGATATCGACGTTTGCCGCGTGCCGCTGCGCATGTTGCGCACGCTGCGCGAAGCGCACCGCGAGGTTTGCGACGAAGTGTTGCGGCGCCTGCAGAAGTCCGTCGATACGGCGGATTACGGCATTACGCACCTGTCCACCGGCACGGCGCAAGCGCGCATGGCGCGCCTGCTGCTCGGGCTCGCGCGCGGCAAGCAGACCGACGAACGCGATTGGCTCATGCGCGAAGATATCGCTGCGCTGCTCGGGCTTACGCTGGAAACGGTGAGCCGCACGGTGTCCGAATTCAAGCGTCAGGGCCTGATCGTCGAGCACGAGCGCTATTTCGAAATCGACCGTGACGGTCTGGAGCGCGTCGCCTCCAACTGAGCGCGGCGCCGGGCATCATTCGGCGCCGGACTTGGCCATCGCCACGCCCGGCGTGCGCACCAGCGCGGCGTTTGCGCGGCCGCCCCTGTCCTGGCGGCGCACGGCGCGCCATGCCAGCAATGCGCCCAGTATCAGCGCGTAGGTGAATGGCAAGGTCACGTCCTTTTTCACCAGCCACCAGTAGTGCAGCACCGCCACCACGCCTATCGCGTATACGCTGCGATGCAGGCGCTGCCAGCGCCGGCCGCCGAGGCGGCGCATCATGGCTTGGGTCGACGTGGCGGCAAGCGGCACCAGCATGAGCCAGGCCAGGAATCCTGCGGTGACGAAGGGCCGTTTGGCAATGTCCTTGACGATGGCGGCCCAGTCGAAAAACTGATCCAGCCACAGATAGGTCAGAAGGTGCAGGCTGGCATAGAAAAACGCATACAGGCCCAGCATGCGGCGCAGGCGCACCAGCCAGTCCAGGCCGCTCAGTTTGCGCAGCGGCGTGACGCTGAGCGTGATGAGCAGGAAATTCAGCGTCCAGGTTCCCAGGCCGCGCGTGATCGCCTCGATGGGGTTGGCGCCCAGGTCATCGCGCCAGGCCGCCCAGAGCAAATCGGCCAAGGGCAGCAAGCAGGCCGCAAACACCAGGCACTTGACGGCCGTCAGCATGCCGGCGCCGGGCGCGGCGATGCGACGCGGTATCCAGGCCGCCGCAGCCATCAGAAATTGCGCCGCAGATCCATGCCGGCGTAAAGCTGCCCGACCTGTTCCGCATAGCCGTTGAACATGAGCGTCTTGCGCTTCAGAAATTCGCCCAGGCGGCGTTCCGTGGCCTGGCTCCAGCGCGGGTGGTCCACGCCCGGATTCACGTTCGAATAGAAGCCATATTCGCTGGGCCCGGCGCGCATCCACGAGGTGGCCGGTTCGCGTTCCACGAAGCGTATGCGCACGATGGATTTGGCGCCCTTGTAGCCGTATTTCCAGGGCACGACCAGGCGCAGCGGGGCGCCGTTCTGGCGCGGCAATTCTTCGCCATACAGGCCCAGCGCCATGATCGTGAGCGGATGCATGGCTTCGTCCAGCCGCAAACCTTCCGTGTAGGGCCAGTCCAGCACGCGCAGCCGCGTCGCCGGCATTTGCGCGGGATCGTGCAGGCTCTGGAATTCCACGTATCTGGCGCTGCCCAGCGGCTCAACCTGCTTGAGCAGGGCAGCCAGCGGGATACCCAGCCAGGGCACCACCATGGACCACCCTTCCACGCAGCGCATGCGATAGATGCGCTCTTCGAGCGGCGCGAGGCGCAGGATGCTGTCGATGTCCAGCGTGCGCGGGCGCGCCACCAGTCCGTCCAGCGTGACCGTCCAGGGGCGCAGGCGCAAGGACTGGGCCGACTGTGCCGGCTCGCGCTTGTCGGTGCCGAATTCATAAAAATTGTTGTAATTCGTAACGTCCTTGTAGGGCGTTTGCTTTTCGTCGGTCGAAAACGGACTGCGCTCTAGCGCGCCGAATTTTTGCGCGGCCAGCGCCGATGCGGCCCGGCCCAGTCCCAGCGCGCCGGCCGCCAGTGCGATGGAACCCAGTCCGGCACTGCGAATGAAGGCCCGGCGGCTATCGAATAGCGCGCGTGGAGTGATTTCCGAGGCGGCATGGGAGGGCGGCGTGTATCGGGGCATGATGGCGTTCCGGTGGCAGTCAGGCGATATGACCGCGGCGCGGCGCAAAAGCTTACGCCGCGCCGGGTAGAAAGTTCGCAGGGTTGCAGCAAGCTTTGTGCAAGCAAAAAAACAGGTTCGTGCAAGCCGGCTGCGGCAACATCCCCGCCACACGGGTAGCGCGGCGTCCATCCTGTCCGCTCCAAGGGGCGAGTCATTTGGCCCCATGGACGGCCGGGACCCTGCCTGTTTCAGTCTGTGGTGCGCGGCAGCGCTTTGGTCGCCACGGCGCAAGATGGCGTGGCGGACATCGCCGCAACGGGCCATCCCGGCGCCGGTACGATGCGCACGGATAATCGCCGAATGCGGCAGCGCCTGCGCCGACGGCGGCTGGAAACGAGATACGCCGGAACATTGCGGCATGGGACGCGCCGGTGGATTCCAGGAGAAGGACGATCATGCGTTTATTAGTCGTGGAAGACGACCCGATGCTGCGCGACGGGCTCAAGGACCTGCTCACCCAGCGCGGTTGGGTGGTGGATGCGGTGGGCTATGCCGATCAGGCACTCAATGCGCTCAAGCAGGAAGCGTTCGATCTGATGGTGCTGGATATCGGATTGCCG
>JAEUNN010000487.1 GCA_016791085.1 Rhodocyclaceae bacterium
TCGCTGGTGCTTTTCTGGGCGGCTTCGGAAGCTGCGCTCACGCGTCCGGCGGCGTCGTTGATGCGGTTCACCAGCACTGACAGTTCTTCAATCGTGTAATTGACCGAGTCCGCGATGGCGCCCGTAATGTCTTCGCTCACCGTTGCGCGTACCGTCAGGTCACCGTCGGCCAGGTCGCCCATTTCGTTCATGAGGCGCAAAATGGCCTGCTGGGTGACTTCTTTTTCGCGCTGTGCATCCTGCGCGCTGCGCTCCGCGACCTCGCGCTGACGTTTCTGATCGTCGATGTAAATTTTCGCGGCGAAACCCAGGATGAGCAGGCCCAGCAGACCGAATATCGCGGCCACGATGGAGCCCGCGCCCTGCGCCGGAAATTCCGCGCGATAGGCGGCCGCCAGTTCATCGATGTCCTTGATGAGCGCCGGCTGCGCCTTCAGCACTTCCGCACCGGATTCTTTGGCATTGGCGAGCGGAAACAGGCCTTTCACCATGGCGCTCATGGGCGTGTCCACGGTCGTGAAGGAGGTATTCATGTCCTGCAGCAGTTTGGCGCCTTCGCTGTCGGTGGTTGCGGCGAGTTTGAGCTTTTCGTCGCCGTTCTGGAACCCGCCCAGCAGGGAACGGATTTTGGCGAGATCCTCGGCCAGCGCAAAGCTGCGGTTCGGACCCACGAAATCCGGCGCGAGCAGGCCGTTGGCGGTTTTGCCCAGGCGCTGCAGGGACTGCGCAAGTTCGTTGGCGGCGCGCAATTCGGCCGGGTTTTTGGACTGCGCTTTCAAATCCACCAGTTGGCCGGCCAGCGTGGTCAGCGTGCGGTCCTGTTCGTCCAGCAATTCCACCGACTTGCGCATGCCCGTCAGCAAGGTCTTGCCCTGCAGCAATGTGTTTATTTCCTGGCTGGACGATTTCCAGTCCTTGCCCAGCTTTTCGAGCGGGACCTGAATGGGGTCGGGGCTTTTCGGAAGAAACTGGTCATCCACCGTGCCCCCCTCGGTGAGGGCCTTGAGCACCGCGGCAAACCGATCCTGGGCCTGTTTGATTTCGCCGAACGCGCCTTCCTGGCCGCGCAGCGCCCCGGCCGTCGAATTCGCGATCAGCAAGCTTTGGGTGCGCAAGTCATCCACCGCGGACAGGTAGTTGGTGGCCAGGCGCGCGTTGGTTGCGTCCTGGTTCAGCAAAAAGCCCGACAGCAGCAAAAACACCACGAATACCGCGGTCAGGATGTACAACTGGCGCGTGGTTGCAGAGTGCGATTCGCCCCCGGCGAGCGCGCCGCGCAGGCGATCGACCGGCGATTCGGCGCCCGCTGCAGCGTCCGCTGCGGCTTTGGGCTTACGGGAAAACAGCGAGAGTGCCATTGAATTCCTCCATTCTTGTCATCACCGCGGGCACGGCTGTTGGGGCGGCTTTCATGCAGTCACGTCCAGAAATCGGTCTTCCGCGAACAGTTCGCGCAACTTCAGGCGCCGCCAGGTGCGGCCCTGCAGGTCGCGCAATGCCTCGCCTACCCAGGGGCGGGCGTCCGCGGCGTCGTCGGCGGGCTCGAAATCTTCGGGGTTGCGCAGCCCCAGCGCGCGGCGTACCAGCAGCGCGCTATTGATGCCGAAGCGTGCGTGCGGCAGCAAAATGCGCGTTTCGCCGCTTTGCGCCGTGCGCTCGCCGCCCTGGAAGGCCGCGAAATCGACCACGCTCCAAAGCGAACCGCGTATGTTCGCTAGCCCCAGATACCAGGGTTTGGTGATGGGTACCGAGGTAATGGGCGGCACCGGCAGGATTTCGCCGGAATCGGCCAGATTCAGCACCCAGAACTCGTCCCCGGCCTGCAGGCCCAGCATGGCGCGCTGTTCGCCGCCACGCTGGGCGCTCGCCAGGCGCTGGGCCAGGCTGGCCTGGAACTCGCGCAGGCTGATTTTCTTTGCCATCTGCCTGCGTACCCGTTCAGAGCGACTGAATGCGGGCGAGCAGGTCGGTCAGGTTGACCGGCTTGACCATGTAATCCAGCGCGCCCTGGCGCATGCCCCAGATTTTGTCGGTGGGCTGGTCCTTGCTGGTGCACATGATGACGGGAATTTTGCGCGTCGCTTCGTCGCGCGAAATGGTGCGGGTGGCCTGATAGCCGTTGATGCCCGGCATCACCACGTCCATAAGTATCAGGTCCGGGCGCTCGGAACGGGCTTTTTCTATGGCGTCCTCGCCACTTTCCGCAGTGACGACGTCGTAGCCGTTCTTGATCAGAAATTCCGTCAGCACCTGGCGTTCGACCGCCGAGTCATCCACCACCAGCACTTTTTTGATCGCCATGAATAGCTCCTGTAGCTGTCTGTCAAGCGTTATTGCGCGCGTGCGTGGCGACGGCCTGCAAAAGACTGTCCTTGGTGAAAGGCTTGGTCAGGTACTCGTCCGAGCCCACCATGCGGCCGCGCGCGCGATCGAACAGGCCGTCCTTGGAGGACAACATTATCACGGGCGTGGCGCGCAGCTTGGCATTTTTCTTGATGAGCGCGCAGGTCTGGTAGCCGTCGAGGCGGGGCATCATGATGTCGCAGAATATGACTTGCGGATGGTGGTCGGCGATTTTTGCAAGGGCATCAAAGCCGTCTTCGGCCAGTACGACCTGGCATCCGGCCTGCACCAGAAAAATTTCCGCACTGCGGCGGATGGTGTTGCTGTCGTCGATCACCATCACCTTGACGCCGCTGAGATTTACCACTTCTCCCACCTCGACCTCCTCACCGGTGCCGATGCCGTTGCGGTCCGACGCGGCTTGCGGCGGTGGCTGCAGCGCTGCGTCGAGCAGCCCGCCGGCATTTCAAATCTGCACCATTTCGAAATCGTCCTTGCGCGCACCGCACTCGGGACAGGTCCAGTTGGGCGGGACGTCGTCCCAGCGCGTGCCGGGTGCTATGCCTTCGGCTGGAATGCCGGCCGCCTCATCGTATATGTAACCGCAAATCAGGCACATGTAGGTTCGGTAGGTGACCGCGACCGAGG
>JAEUNN010000495.1 GCA_016791085.1 Rhodocyclaceae bacterium
CAAGGTGTTTGGGCGATAATAAGCGACGTGTCCGAGCGTATGCCCGGGCACTTCCAGCACCTGAAAACGTAGCGGCGACGCTTCTTCCCAATCCGTCACTTCGACCACATCGCCTTCGCGTACAGGATGCGTGACGCCTTCGATCGCCTCGCGCGCCGGCCCATATACGGGCACCCGGTAGCGCTCCGCCAGCCGCTTGATGCCACCCACGTGGTCGGCATGGTGATGCGTAATCAGCATGGCGGCGAGCCGCAATTGGCGCTCGGCCAGACGCGCTTCCACCGGCGCGGCATCGCCGGGGTCCACCACGACCGCCGTGCGTCCGCCGTGCAGCAGCCACAGGTAATTGTCGCGAAATGCCGGAATGGCTTCGATTTCCATGCCGGCAGTGTTGGACGCGCGCACTGAAATGTCAATCTCGGCGGTGCGCGAATGGCTGGATACGCCGCTGGGCGGCTACGCGATGGAGTGGGAACAGGCGCGTTACGATCAGGCCGTGGTGGATATTTTCGGATTCAACGCGGTACAGATCGGCCTGCCCGAATTCGATCTGCTGCGGGCCAACCGCATGCCCTTGCAGTTGCGCTGTGCCGCCACGGCGGCGGACGTGCAATTGGCGCTGGACGAAACCCAGTTGCCGTTCGCGGCGCAATCCATCGATCTCGTGGTGCTGCCGCATGTGCTGGAATTTTCCGCCGATCCGCACGAGGTGCTGCGCGAGGTCGAGCGCGTGCTGGTGCCGGAAGGCCACGTCGTACTGAGCGGCTTCAATCCATACAGCCTGTGGGGCCTGCGCCGGCTGTGGCGGCGTCAGGGTGCGCAGTTTCCGTGGAACGGCGCCTATCTGTCGGTGCCGCGGCTCAAGGATTGGCTCAAGCTGCTGGGTTTCGAAACGCACGCCGGGTGGTTCGGCTGCTATGCGCCGCCGGTGCGTACCGAAAAATGGCTGTTGCGCTGCGCCGCCATGGATGCCGCGGGTGACCGCTGGTGGCCCATCGCGGGCGGCATATACGTATTGCAGGCGATCAAGCGCACACGCAGCATGCGTCTCGTCACGCCGCGCTGGAAAGATCGTCTGGCGGCGGCCAAAGCACTCGCCGCGCCGGTCGAACCGCGCGCCAACAAACATTGATACCGCTCATGGCAGAACCCCTCGACATAGTGGAAATATTTACCGACGGAGCCTGCAGCGGCAATCCCGGGCCGGGTGGCTGGGGGGCTATACTGCGCCTCGCGGACGGTGCGCACGCCGGGCAGGAAAAAGAAATCTGGGGCGGCGCAGCCGACACGACCAATAACCGCATGGAACTGGCCGCAGTGATCGAAGCCCTGCGCACCCTGAAGCGTCCCGTGAGCGCCCGCGTCTATACCGATTCGCAATATGTGCAGAAAGGCATTTCCGAATGGATCGCGAGCTGGAAGCGCCGCGGCTGGCTTACGGCGGATCGCAAGCCCGTCAAGAACCGCGATCTGTGGCAGGAACTGGACCGTCTCGCAGCGCCGCACCGCATTGAGTGGCACTGGGTGCGCGGCCATGCCGGCCATGCCGAAAACGAACGCGCCGACGCGCTTGCGCGGCGCGGCATAGACGCGGCGCGCGCGGCGCGCAGAAATTGATGCGGCAAATCATACTGGATACCGAAACCACCGGCCTGGACTGGCGCTCGGGCGACCGCGTGATCGAAATCGGTTGTGTGGAACTGGTCGCGCGCAAACTGAGCGGCCGGCATTTCCACCGCTACCTGAATCCGGAGCGCGAAATCGATGCGGGCGCGATGGCGGTGCATGGCATCACCAACGAATTTCTCGTCGACAAGCCCAAATTTCGTGAAGTCGCCGCGGAACTCATGGACTTTCTGCGTGGCGCCGAACTGGTGATCCACAACGCCGCGTTCGACACCGGCTTCCTGAACAACGAACTTGCCCTGCAAGCGCTGGAGCCGCTGGAGCGCCACTGTGCCGGCGTCGTGGACACGCTCAAATTGGCACGCGAGTTGCATCCCGGACGCAAAAATTCACTGGATGCGTTGTGCGAGCGTTACGAAGTCGACAATTCCAACCGGCAACTGCACGGCGCGCTGCTGGACGCGGAATTGCTGGCGGAAGTTTATCTTGCCATGACGCGCGGCCAGGAAAGCCTGGCCATAGAACTCGAAGCCACGGTGCCGGGCGGACCGGCCATCGTCACGGCCGCACGCGGTCCGCTCAAGGTGCTGCGCGCCCAAGCGGGCGAGCTCGCGGCGCACGAGCGCGTGCTTGCGGACATAGACAAGGCAAGTGGCGGCAAATGTATCTGGCGTGCGCTGGCGGCAAATGGCGGTACGGCCTGAATGGCCCGCGCCGCGGACGCCGCGAAGTGCGCCGAGGCGCCGGATCGATCGTAGCAGCGTTGGTTGATTTTGTTTCGATTGCAAAGGGGAGCTTGCCGTGCGGCGCATTGCGTTCGGCACGCGATGGCAGCCCGGCATGAACCCGTTTTACGACTTCTAGAGGAAAACGCAAATGACTACAAATAACCGCATTCCGGCAACGCTCATCCCGGGCGATGGGATAGGAACCGAAATTACCGAAGCAACCTGTGCCGTGCTGGAAGCGCTGGAAGCGCCTTTCGATTGGGACATGCAGGTGGCCGGGATGGCTGGCGTGCATGCCGCCGGGGATCCGCTGCCGGCGGCCACGCTGGACAGCATACGGCGCACCAGATTGGCGCTCAAGGGACCGCTGGAAACCCCAGTCGGGGGCGGTTACCGTTCGTCCAATGTGCGCCTGCGCGAAGAATTCAAGCTGTACGCCAACCTGCGCCCGGCGCAGACGGTCATACCGGGCGGCCGCTTCGAAAATATCGACCTGGTGCTGGTGCGCGAGAACAACGAAGGCCTGTACATGGGTTATGAGCACTTCATCCCCATAGACGGCGATCCGCACGCGGTGGCCATCGCCACCGGCGTGAATACTCGCCAGGGCTCGCGCCGCATCATCGAATTTGCGTTCGAGTACGCCATCGCCAAGGGCCGCAAAAAAGTGACCGTGGTGCACAAAGCCAACATCATGAAGGCGCTGACCGGCATTTTCCTGGAAACCGCGCGCGACATTTACGCGCAGAAGTACAAGGACCGGATCGTCATGGACGAAGTGATCATCGACGCCTGCGCGATGAAACTGGTCATGAATCCCTGGCAGTTCGACGTGCTGGTGACCACCAATCTGTTCGGCGACATTCTGTCCGACGAAATCGCCGGCCTGATCGGTGGGCTGGGCATGGCGCCGGGCGCGAACATCGGCGAACACGCCGCGATATTCGAAGCCGTGCATGGCTCCGCGCCCGATATCGCTGGCCGCGGCATCGCCAACCCGACGGCGCTCATGCTGGCCGCCGCGATGATGCTCGATCACGTGCGCCGGCCTGATCTGGGCGACCGCATGCGCAAGGCCATATTCGATACGCTCAATGTCGACAAGATACGCACCGGCGATCTGGGCGGTACCGCCAGCACCAAGGAGTATGCGGCGGCCCTGGTGGCACGCGTGAAAAACGGCTGAACCGGGTCCAACGCCGCGGCCCCTGCCGCGGCCCGGCGTACCGGCCCCCGTACTGCCGACGCGGTGCGGGGGCTTTGTTTTGCAGCCGGATATTGCCGTACGGGAACGACGCGGGCATTATTCAGTCGCAAGCGAGGGAGGCGTGACACGTTTGGCAGGCGTATGTTCAAGCGTGCGCACGGGCAGCCGCTACATTGCGTTAATCGCCCATCCACCAGAAAAGGTATATCCGATGAAAAAGCTGTTTGTTGCCGCGGCCATTGCCGCCACCACGCTGCCGGTCTGCGCGGCCGACGTGGGGGTTTCGATCAGTATCGGCGAACCGGGGTTTTACGGGCGCCTGGATATCGGCCGCTTTCCCGCCCCGCAACTCATTTACGCGCAGCCCATGGTGATCCGCCCGGCGTCCGGGCCCTATGTCGATCCCATCTACCTGCGCGTGCCGCCCGGGCACGCCAAGCACTGGTCGAAACATTGTGGCCGCTACAATGCCTGCGGCCGCCCGGTGTATTTCGTGACCGACAACTGGTACAACAACGTGTATGCGCCGCGCTACCGCGAAGATCACCGGTCTTACGGCGACGGCCGGCGCGATGACCACGACCGTCGCGACCACGACCGTCGCGACCATGGCGGCCCGCCTGGGCACGGTCACGGCAAGGGGCATGGCCACGGCCGCGGCCACGACCGCGACTGAAGCCGGCGCGGGCCGGCGGTTCCGCGGCAAGCCCGCAAGTCATAGCGGGTGCGGCAAGCTGCCGGTGCGCCTGCCGCACCGGCAGGGCCTGCGCTGCGCAGCCCGCCTGGCCGGGAATTTCCGAGAACCTGCAGATCTTGAGGCCGGTGCAGGGCCATTGGTCCCGCGCGCTGCCCCGCCCAGCTTTGCGCCTAGTGATTGAGCGCGTCGTCCAGCAGTTTGACCTGTGAATATTCGCGTTCGTTGGCCTGATGGCGGCGCATGATCAGGAACATCGACAGCGCCACGAATACCCCGAACAGTGTGATGAGCGCATAGATGGATATGTGCGCAATCAGCATCGAATAAAGCCCGGTCATCACCAGGATGGACAGGTTTTCATTGAAATTCTGCACCGCGATGGAGTGGCCCGCGCCCATCAGGATATGTCCGCGGTGCTGCAGCAGCGCGTTCATGGGCACCACGAAATAGCCCGCCAGCGCGCCTATGAATATGAGCAGCGGCACCGACATCCAGATGGTGTCCACGAAATTCATGGTGATCACGATGATGCCCATCGCGATGCCCAGCGGTATCACCTGCACCGACTTGCGCAGCGACACCAGGCGCGCCGCCAGCACCGCGCCGGCCGCGATGCCTACCGCCACCACCCCCTGCAACAGACTGGCGCGCGACAGGTCGAGGTGCAGCGAAGCTTCGGCCCACTTGATCACGATGAATTGCAGCGTGGCGCCGGCACCCCAGAACAGGGTGGTCACGGCCAGCGAAATCTGGCCCAGCTTGTCGCGCCAGAGCAGGCGCATGCTGTGGTTGAAATCGTGTATGAGGTAGCGCGGATTGCGCTTGAGCGGCTTGTGATCCACCCCGGTATCGGGAATC
>JAEUNN010000542.1 GCA_016791085.1 Rhodocyclaceae bacterium
ACGCCGTCTTCGAGCTGGATTTTCCAGCTGTGCAAGGGGCAGGTAACCAGCTTGCCATGCACGATGCCCTGCGACAGCGGCCCGCCCTTGTGCGGGCACTTGTCGTGCAGCGCGAACACGTCATTTTCGGAATTGCGGAAAATCGCGATATCGCCGGAGGCCGAGCGCACCACGCGCGATCCCAGTACGGGAATATCGGTCAGCAGGCATACACGTTTCCAGTTGCCGACGCTCGGCTCGGGGGATTTGACTTCAGCTTCCATGGCTTTCAAACCTCGATGATTTCGAATTCACGCTTGACCGGGGTCGCCGTGACCGCTTCCGAACGTTCCGCCCACGGGTCTTTGTAACCCTGCAAGGCGTACAGCAGGCGCTCATACAAGGCCTTGCGGTTGGCTTCGTCGTCCACCACGAGTTTCTTGACGTGGTCGAGGCCGACGCGTTCGACGTAATGCACGGTGCGCTCCAGGTAAAAACCTTCTTCGCGGTACAGCTGCAGGAAGGCGCCGGACATTTCGAGCACTTCTTCGTCCGTCTTGACCTTGCACAGGAATTGCGCGACCTCGGTCTTGATGCCGCCGTTGCCGGCGACGTACAGTTCGTAGCCGGAATCCACGCCTATCACGCCCACGTCCTTGATGCCGGATTCGGCGCAATTGCGCGGGCAGCCGGATACCGCCAGTTTCACCTTGTGCGGGCTCCACATGCCGAACAGCATTTTTTCCAGCTTCACACCCAAGCTCATGGAAAGCTGGGTGCCGAAGCGGCAATGTTCGGCGCCTACGCAGGTTTTCACGGTACGGATGGATTTGCCGTAGGCGTGGCCGGACGGGATGCCGAGGTCTTTCCAGACACCGGGCAAATCCTCTTTCTTGATGCCCAGCAGGTCGATACGCTGGCCGCCGGTCACCTTGACGGTGGGCACCTTGTACTTGTCCGCCACGTCGGCGATGCGGCGCAGTTCGTCGGGCGTGGTCAGGCCGCCCCACATGCGCGGCACCACCGAGAAGGTGCCGTCCTTCTGGATGTTGGCGTGGGCGCGCTCGTTGATGAAGCGGCTTTGCGGATCGTCCTCGGCTTCGTGCGGCCAGGTGGAAATGCAGTAATAGTTGATGGCCGGGCGGCAGGTGGCGCAGCCGTTGGGCGTTTTCCAGGCCATGAAGTGCATGGCCGTGGCCACCGACAGCAACTTCTGTTCGCGTATGGTTTTGCGCACCTCGCCGTGCGACAGGTCGGTACAGCCGCAGACCGGCTTGCTGTGCGTGTCGGCCGGCTGGTAGGCGCCACCCACGCAGGAAGCCAGAATCTGTTCGACCAGGCCGGTACAGGAGCCGCAGGAACTGGAGGCCTTTGTATGCTTGCGCACGTCTTCCAGCGAGAACAGGCCCTTTTCCGTGATGGCCTTGACGATGGTGCCCTTGCACACGCCGTTGCAGCCGCACACTTCGGCCGTGTCGGGCAGGCTGGCGGCGCTGTTGGCGCCCTTGTGGCCGGTATCGCCCAGGTGGGTCTTGCCGAACATCAGGTGGTCGCGCATGTCCTGGATGTCCTGCTTGTCCTTGAGCAGCTGGAAGTACCAGCTGCCATCCACCGTGTCGCCGTACATGACCGCGCCGATCAGGCGGTTGTCCTTCAGCACCAGCTTCTTGTAGACGCCGCCGGCGGGGTCCTGCAGGATGATTTCGTCGGCGTCGGAATTACCCATGAAGTCGCCGGCCGAAAACAGATCGATGCCGGTCACCTTGAGTTTGGTCGAGGTGACCGAACCCTGGTAGCGGCCTATGCCGTACATGGCCAGATGGTTGGCGGCCACCTTGGCCTGTTCGAACAGCGGCGCGACCAGACCGTAGGCGATGCCGCGGTGGCTGGCGCATTCGCCCACGGCGTAAATGCGCGGATCGAAGGTCTGCATCGTGTCATTCACCACGATGCCGCGATTGCAGTGCAGGCCGCAGGATTCCGCCAGCGCGGTATTGGGGCGGATGCCGACCGCCATGACCACGATGTCGGCCGGGATGGTTTGGCCGTCCTTGAACTTGATCGCGCTGACGCGGCCGGATTCGCCGGCCACCAGTTCCGCGGTCTGGCGTTCGAGCAGGAACTTGAGGCCCTTGTTTTCCAGCGATTTCTGCAGCATGCCGGCGGCCACGCGATCGAGCTGGCGTTCCATTAGCCAGGGCATCACGTGCACCACGGTCACGTCCATGCCGCGCAGTTTGAGGCCATTGGCCGCTTCCAGGCCGAGCAGGCCGCCGCCGATTACCACCGCGTGCTTGTAGCTGCGCGCGGCGTCTATCATTTCGTCGGTGTCCTTGATGTCGCGATAGCTGATGACGCCCGGCAAATCCTTGCCCGGCACCGGCAGCATGAAGGGGTTGGAGCCGGTCGCGAGCAGCAGGCGGTCGTATTCCGCCACCGTGCCGTCGGCCGCATACACCTTGCGCGCGCGCCGGTCTATGCGCGTGATGGTTTTGCCGGTGTGGAGCGTGATGCCGTTGTCGGCATACCAGGCGAGATCGTTGAGGATAATGTCCTGGATGGTCATTTCGCCCGCCAATACGGGCGACAGCAGGATGCGGTTGTAATTGGGATGGGGCTCGCTGCCGAACACGGTGATTTCGTACAGATCGGGTGCCAGCTTCAACAGCTCTTCCAGCGTGCGGCAGCCGGCCATGCCGTTACCCACCATTACCAGTTTCAGTTTCCTCATTCCATCTTCCTCACTGACAAAGTCGAAATTCGCGTTTGCAGCGGCCGTTCCGCATGCGGGGCCGCAGTCCAGTTGCTTGCTGCCTTGCGCCGGCCACCTGTTGGTGCGTCCGGCCCGGTTTTCCGGGTTGGGGCCGGATTGGTGTTCCGGTCCAGGCAAAATCCGTTGCATGCGATAAAGCAAATGGCGTGCCATGCACCAAGTGTGGGCATTTTGGCGGTTTTTCGAGGAAGTCTGGAAATGTCGGCGAGCTTGGTCACAAAAAAGCGCGCAGAATCGCACCAATATGGTGCCTAATTGCGGTGCGGAGGATTTTTCAGCGCCCGCGTTGTGGCGCCGCAGTGCCCCGAAAGCGTGATCTGTGCACCAGCATGAGGCGCGGCTTGCGGGCGGGTTTCGCGGTGGTGCGCAACACACCGTCACGCTGCGGGTTGCGGCCGGCGCCGGGCTCCGCCTCGCTGCGGGGACGACGGCCGGCCGCTGCGACGGCTCAGGACCTGGAGGCGCCCGGCCCGTGGTAGCGGTTGTTCTGCACCAGCATTTTTGCATTCGCCTGGGCGACTTCGCGGCCGTCCTGATTGGCGCACGCGCCGGACAGGGTGACCACGCCGCCGTCCTTGTTGGGTTTGTCTTCCATGGCGGTGATGGTCCAGGTCACGGCCAGTGTGTCGCCGGCACGCACCGGCAGCAGAAAACGGCAACTGTGTTCGAGATAGGCGACCGCCGTGCCGTGGAACACCAGGCCGAGCGCGGACGCCATATATGAACTGGTCAGATAGCCGTGCGCGATGCGCCCCTTGAAGCGCGAACGCTCGGCAAACGCCTGATCCGTATGCAGCGGGTTGAAATCACCGAACAGCCCGGCACCCAATACGATATGGGTCTCCGTAAGGGTCATGCTCGTGGCAAAATTGTCGCCTACCGCAACCTCGTCGTATCCGCGTCCCGCGTACATGATGGCTTTCCTCTCCTGGTGGCTGCAATCCGACCGCCGCGCCGTTCCGGCCTGGCCGGAATTGTACGGCGCGATGCCAGGTGAATGTGCGTCGCCCGTGCAGCAATCGACGCTGCCGGCTGGGGGGGTTCGGGCTAGAATGCCCGGCTACAATCTGGTTGGGCAAGGTTTTGCCCGGTTTTGCGAGCATGGGACTGCAAATCGATAGCTGTGTGGCGCAGCACATCGGTGACCGCTCCGAGCAGCAGGATCGCGCCGCACTGTTTCCGCACTCCAAACGCCGCGGAATGCTGGTTGCGGTTCTTGCCGACGGTATGGGGGGCCATACCGGCGGCGCGATGGCTGCGGAACAGGTCATCATCAAGGCACGGGATAATTTCGAGGTTTTCGCGCCCAGCGTGGAAAGCCCGCGCGATCTGCTCAAGGGCGTGATCGAGGAAGCGCACGTGGTAATCAAGCTCACGCGCTTCACCTCGGAAAAAGAGCCGCACAGCACCGCCTGCGTATTGCTCATGCAGGCCAACCGCGTCGATTGGGCGCACTGCGGCGATTCGCGCATTTACCATTTTCGCGGCGACAAACTGGTGCGGCGTACGACCGACCACTCTTTCGTCGAAGAAATGACGCGCCAGGGCAAGCTCACGCCGGAACAGGCGCGCCGCCATCCGCAAAAAAACCTGCTGCTGCATTGCCTGGGCTCGCCGCGCGAGCCGCGTTGCGATTTCGGCGATGCGGTCGAGTTGGGCGACGGCGACAGCTTCCTGCTTTGTTCGGACGGCCTGTGGGCCTATTTCACCGACGAAGAACTGGGCGGCGTGCTGTCCGTGAATACGGCGCGCGAAGCGGCCGAAATTCTGGTGCAGCGCGCGCGCGACCGCGGCCGCCCGACCGGCGACAACCTGTCGCTGGTCATCATCAAGCTGGTCGATCCGGATGCGCGCCAGCGCGAACAGATGCGCCGCATGCAGGAATTGCGCAACCATCCCCTGGCGGCCAAACTGGGCCTCACCACCGATCCCGACAAGCGCCGCAAGCAGTAAGCGCGGTGCGCCGCGCGGCCATGGTGCCGGTGCCGCCTAGCGCAGCCAGTTGCGGCGCCAGAACAGCGCCGCCATGGCGAGCGCAACGCCTGCCATCAACCCCAGCGCGATCAAAAAGCCCTGCGCATCATCGAGCAGCGGCATGCTGCGGAAATTCATGCCGAACGTGCCGGCGATCAGCCCGGCCGGCAGAAATAGCGTGGTAATCACGGTGAGCGCGCGCAATTCCTGATTCAGGCGGTTCGACACGCTGGACAGGTAAATGTCCAGCATGCCGGCCAGCAGGTCGCGGTGTGTGTCCAGCGATTCCAGCAGGTGCACGGTGTGGTCATACACGTCGCGCAGGTAAATTTGCGTGGCCGGCCGCAGCAATTCACCGCTCACATGCTGCAACTGATGGATGGCCTCACGCAGCGGCCAGATCGCCCGGCGCAATTGCAGCGTGACGCGCTTGAGTTCGTGCAGGCGGTGCAGCAGTTCGCGCGAGGGCTGGTCGAGCAGCATGTCTTCCATGGCGTCGATGCGCTCGCCCAGGCTTTCCATTAGCCCGAAATAGTGGTCGACCATCACGTCCAGCATGGCGTAGGCGATGTAATCGGCGCCCTCGCTGCGTATGCGCCGCTTGTCCTGGCGCAGGCGCTCGCGCAGCGGGTCGAACGTGCCGGTCGGGCGTTCCTGGAAGCTCAGCACGAAATTCGTGCCCAGCACGATGCTCACCTGTTCCGACAGCACTTCGCTGCCATCGGCATTCATCGTGAGCATGCGCGCCACCAGGTACAGGTAATCGCCGTATTCCTCGACCTTGGGGCGCTGGTCGGTATTCAGCACGTCTTCCAGCACCAGCGGATGCAGGCCGAAGCGCTCGCCTATTTCGGCCAGAACTTCCGGGTCGTGCAGGCCATGAACGTTGAGCCACAATGTTTTATGACGAGGCTGATAACTGCGTGAGGCCGCAATCGTTTCGAAATTGTGCTCGGCCAGACCATTGCCGTCGAATTCTATGAGGCTGATGCCGGGGCTTGCGGTTTTGCGCTCGCCGAGGTGTACGAGCGAACCTGGCGGCAGGCCAAGTTTGCGTGAGCGCTTGGTTCGGGTTCTAGCCATGGTTGCCAAAAACGCCTATTATCTTCTCGATCCGTGAAATATTACCGGCGTGCGAAACAGAGGGAGTGTTCCGCCGTCAAATAAAAAAATTCTTTAATCTTCAACAGTTTAGGTGGGGTAAATGACTTCTGTCATCGGTATGCCGAAAGTTATTGTCGCGGCCGCAAAACGCGCCGCGACGATTCCGAAAGTCGTAAATAAATTCAACGTTCCGTACGCGCGGCCCGGTCTGGACCACTGCGCGCGGCAAAACAGACAAATTCTGTCTCAGGACTTTCCCCAATACGGAAACTCCGTAGCAACGACCGTCCCCGGTGGCGCGCGATGCAGACCATGTACATGAATATGGCTGCAAGACCGTGACATCACGCTGAGCCCATCCGGTTCCGGTGCTCGTATGCCTGGTCATGCAGGGCCAGGGTACACCGGGACATACGCTCAACTTATTCAAAGGACAGGTTAAATGCCACAAAAGATTGGAATTCCAAGGGAGTGCTACGCCGGTGAAAAGCGCGTAGCGACCGTTCCCGACGTCGTCGAGAAACTTATCAAGCTAGGTTTTTCGGTTGCCGTCGAGTCCGGGGCCGGCGATGCGGCCAATTTTAGCGACGAAAGTTACCGCGCCGTCGGCGCACAAGTCGTCGACGGTGCGGCCGCGCTGTGGTCGGCCGCCGATATCGTATTCAAGGTGCGGCCGCCCACGCTGGACGAAGTGGCGCTCATGCGCGCCGGCCAAACCCTGATCGGGTACGTCTGGCCGGCGCAAAATCCGGATCTGATGCAGGCCCTGGCCGCGAAAAACGTGACCGTGCTGGCCATCGATTCGCTGCCGCGCACGCTGTCGCGCGCGCAGAAAATGGACGCCCTGACCTCGCAGGCCGGCGTGTCCGGTTACCGCGCGGTAATCGAGGCGGCCAACGCCTTCGGGCGCTTTTTCAACGGCCAGATCACGGCCGCCGGCAAGGTGCCGCCGGCCAAGGTGTTCATCGCCGGGGCCGGCGTGGCGGGGCTCGCCGCCATCGGCACGGCGGCCGGCCTGGGGGCCATCGTGCGCGCCAACGATACGCGCGCCGAAGTGGCCGACCAGGTGGTGTCGCTGGGCGGTGAATTCGTCAAGGTCGATTACGAAGAAGAAGGTTCGGGCGGCGGCGGCTACGCCAAGGTCATGTCCGAAGGCTTCCAGGCGGCGCAGCGCGAAATGTACGCCAAGCAGGCGCGCGAAGTCGACATCATCATCACTACCGCGCTGATACCCGGCAAACCCGCGCCGCGCCTCATCACCGCGGACATGGTGAAAAGCATGAGGCCGGGCAGCGTGATCGTGGACATGGCGGCCGAGCAGGGCGGCAACTGCGAACTTACCGTGCCCGGCGAAGCCGTGGTGCGCCATGGCGTGACCATCGTCGGCTATACCGACCTGGTGAGCCGGCTGGCCAAACAGTCCTCCACGCTGTATGCCACCAACCTGTTCCGCCTGGCCGAAGAACTGTGCAAAACCAAGGACGGCCAGATCAACGTCAATATGGAAGACGAGGCCATCCGCGGCCTCACGGTGATCAAGGAAGGCAGCATCACCTGGCCGCCGCCGCCGCCCAAACAGGTCGCGGCACCGCCCAAACCGGCCGCCAAGCCGGTTGCCGCGACCGAGAAAAAGTCCGCCCACGGCGGTTCCAGCGAGCCCTTGCCGGCTTCGACGCTGGCCACCGTGTTCGGCCTGGGTGCCGTGGCGTTCTGGTTCGTGGGCGCGTTTGCCCCGGCCAGTTTCCTGGCGCACTTCACGGTGTTCGTGCTGGCCTGTTTCGTCGGCTACATGGTGGTCTGGAACGTCACGCCGTCGCTGCACACGCCCTTGATGAGCGTGACCAATGCCATTTCCAGCATTATCTGTATCGGTGCGCTGGTGCAGATCGCCCCGCCGGAAATGGGCGGCATGCGTCCGGACGGCCTGATACGCTGGCTGGCCGTGGCCGGCATCGCGCTGACCGCGATCAACATGTTCGGCGGCTTTGCCGTAACCCGGCGCATGCTCGCCATGTTCCAGAAATAAGGAGACGACGATGAGTGCCAGTCTTGCAGCCGTCTCCTATCTGGGGGCGACCATACTGTTTATCCTGAGCCTGGGCGGTCTGTCCAGTCCCGAAACCGCGCGCCGCGGCAACCTCTACGGCATTATCGGCATGGCCCTGGCCGTGGCCGCCACCGTGTTCGGCCCGCGCGTCACGCCGGGCGGCATAGGCTGGATAGTCATGGCGCTGGTGGTGGGGGGCGGCATCGGCTTTTACGCCGCCAAGGTCGTGAAAATGACGCAAATGCCCGAACTGGTTGCGCTCATGCACAGCCTGGTCGGTCTGGCCGCCTGCCTGGTGGGCTATGCCAGTTACGTCGATACTTCGATCGCGTTCACCGGTGTCGAGAAGTCCATCCACGAGGTTGAAATTTACGTCGGCATCCTGATCGGCGCGGTCACCTTCTCGGGCTCGCTGATTGCGTTCGGCAAACTGTCCGGCAAGATAGGCGGCAAGCCGCTGCTGTTGCCCGGCCGGCACTGGATGAATCTGGGCCTGTTGCTGGTGGTGATCTGGTTCGGCCGCGCCTTCCTGAACGCGCACGACGTGGCTTCCGGCATGACGCCCCTGATCGTGATGACCGTGATTTCGCTGATATTCGGCGTACACATGGTCATGGCCATCGGCGGCGCCGACATGCCGGTCGTGGTGTCCATGCTCAACAGCTATTCCGGCTGGGCGGCGGCGGCCACCGGCTTCATGCTGTCGAACGACCTGCTCATCGTGACCGGCGCGCTCGTAGGTTCTTCGGGTGCCATCCTGAGCTACATCATGTGCAACGCGATGAACCGCAACTTCATCAGCGTGATCGCCGGCGGCTTCGGCTCCGGCGCGCCGAAACCCGCGGCAGCCGCGAGCACCGAGCCGCAGGGTGAGGTGACGCCGGTGTCCGCCGAAGAAACCGCCGAACTGCTGCGCGACGCCAAGAACGTGATCATCGTTCCGGGCTACGGCATGGCGGTGGCGCAAGCGCAGCACACGGTGTGCGAAATCACCCGCCACCTGCGCGAAAAGGGCGTGAACGTGCGCTTCGGCATCCACCCGGTGGCGGGCCGCATGCCCGGCCACATGAACGTGCTGCTGGCGGAAGCCAAGGTGCCTTACGACATCGTGCTGGAAATGGACGAAATCAACGAGGACTTCGGCGACACCGATGTTTCGATGGTGATAGGCGCCAACGACATCGTGAACCCGGCCGCGCAGGAAGACCCGTCCAGCCCCATCGCCGGCATGCCGGTGCTGGAAGTCTGGAAAGCCAGAACGTCCATCGTGATGAAGCGTTCCATGGCCTCCGGCTACGCCGGCGTGGACAATCCGCTGTTCTACAAGGAGAACAACCGCATGCTGTTTGGCGACGCGCGGAAAATGCTGGACGAGGTGCTGGGCGCGCTGGTCAAGCACTGAAGCATCAAGCAATTCCCCGACGGCCCCGTGCCGCCGGGGGCAAGGCACAGCCGTGCGGGCCAGCCCGCACGGCTTTTTTGTTATCGGCCGCGGCCGGCGTACCCGCCGTAGGGCGCAATCCCCCAGGGAATTGCGCCGCATGTCACCCATGACCGCCGCGCCACGACAATCTTCCACGCGCCGCCGCAACACTCAATCGCGACCGGCCGGCGTATGCCGGAACGCCCGCCAGAGCGCCACATCGTAGGCGATTTTCAATACCCCGCAGGCCACCAGCGGCGCCGCCAGCCAGCCCGCCGCGAATAGGGCGCCGCCCAGGCTTGGCCCTGCCGCCGCGGCGAGGCTGCGCGGCACGGCCGTAAAACTTGCGGCCGCGGCGCGCTCGCCCGGCGTGACCACGGACATCACGAAAGCCCCGCGCGCCGGCACGTCCATTTGCGACAGCAGTGCGCGCACCAGCATCAATCCCAACGCCACATGGACATCCGCCACGAAAGCCGCGGCAATCAGACACAGGCTGGCCGGAATGTGCGTGAATACCATGGTATTCACGAGCCCGATGCGGCCGGCGAGCCGCGGCGCCGCGAGCTGCGACAAGGCCGAGCACAAGCCCGCCCAGAAAAAGAACGTGCCCGCCGCGGCCAGCGACAGATCGAAGCGCTGGAACAGCCAAAGCGCCAGCAATGCATTGACGGCCAGGCCGCCGGCGAAAGAATCCACGCAAAACAAGGCCGCCAGGCGCAGCACGATGGCGCGCGAGGGCCCCAGCGGCGTGGGCCGCTCGGCGCTTGCCTGCGGCAGTTCGGGCAAGCCGCGGTAGAGCACCCACACCGCGGCGCCGATGAGCCCATACACCACGAACATGGCGCGCAGGGCGTCCAGCCGGGACATGCCGGCCCACACCACCAGCCCATCCGGCATAGCGGCCGCCAGCGCGCCCACCGCCGCGAATAGCGCACCGGTCAGGCTGTAGCGCGCGAATAGCGCCGTACGCGCCGCGCCGCGCGCGGCATCGGCGAGCCGTGCATGTTCCAGCGGCAG
>JAEUNN010000584.1 GCA_016791085.1 Rhodocyclaceae bacterium
AAGGCGTGATGGCGTTACCCGTGCCGCGCCAGGTCACGCGGCGCGCGAGGCGGCTGGGGATTTTGCTCACTGGCCGGTGGTCGGGGTTACGTTGAAGCGGGCATTGTATTCGGCATTGGTGCGGTTCGAACTGCCGATGATTTCTTCGTACACCGCGGCGCCCTGCAGGCCTTTTCTGACGTTCTGCGCAACCAGATAGTCGAAGGTCGGACCGTCCGGATTGCCGTATTTTTCCTGGTCACGCGCCTGCAACTGGGCAACTTCCTGCTTGTCCTGCATATAGGCGCGCGCCTGGATGCGCGCGTGGTGGCGTATGTCATAGGCCTGGCGCGCGCGCCGTTCGGGGCTTAGGCCCTGCTCTATCCAGCCGGCGTCCAGTTTCGGGATGACCGCCACCTGATCGTTGTACCACTGCCGTATTTCGGCATTGGTTTGCGGAACTTGTTGCGTCTGCGCGCCGCCGCTCGCGGGCGCGGATTCGGCATGCAGGGCGGGTACGGCCAGAATTGCCAGCAGCGCAAATAGCGCCAGGCGCAGCCATTGCCGGATTTTGTTCATCGCCTGTCCCCTCTATGAAAGTTGCCGTGCTGCGCGCGCAACCCGCGCATGAGGCCACGCATTGTTTCATAGAGGACGAATAACTGCAATGCAGTGCCGGCAGCGGCCTAAGGCGCCGCCAGGGCGGCACGCTGGCGCAGGCGCGACGCGCAAGGCCTGCGCCACGGCGCGCCCAAAAGCCGTAACATCGCGGCGTGCAGACTTGCGGCCTGCCCGCTGCGCAATTTTTTCGGCGCGCGGGCAGTGACGCTTCCGACGAATGCTTTGCGAGGTCCGTGCCGGCCATGAATGCGGCCCCTATGATGGCGGTTTTTTGCGGTGCCGGGCTGGGTGCGCTGCTGCGCTGGTGGCTGGGACTGATGCTCAATGCGGTATTTCCGGCCTTGCCCCTGGGTACGCTGGCGGCCAATCTGATCGGCGGGCTGCTGATCGGGCTGGCAGTCGGTTTTTTTGGCCAGCACGGCGGCCTGGCACCGGAATGGAGGCTATTTGCGATCACCGGCTTCCTGGGCGGCCTGACCACGTTTTCGACCTTTTCGGCCGAAGTCGTAAGTCTGGTCGCGCACCAGCAATACCAGTGGGCGGCGCTGGCCGCCGGCACGCACCTGTTCGGCTCGCTGCTGCTGACGGCCCTGGGCTGGGGCCTGGCCAACTGGCTGTTCATTCCTAAATGATGCCGCCGCGGAGGCGCCCATGCAGGCTGTGTTTCTGAAAATTTACGTGCAGGAAAACCGCCGTCACCAGAGCAAACTGCTGTACGACTGGCTGCTACAGGAAGCCAATCGGATGGGTCTGACGGGCGGTTCGGCATTCCGCGCACTGGCCGGCTTCGGGCGCCACCACCGGCTGCACGAAGCGCACTTTTTCGAGTTGGCGGGGGATTTGCCGGTCGAAGTGGGTTTCGTCGCGCAGGCTGCCGAAGCCGACCGGTTTTTGTCCCATATTGCCGCCCAAGGCCTGGATCTGTTTTATGTGCGCCTGCCGGCCGAATGCGGCAGTACGGGGCAGCCCTGAGGCGGCACCAGCCGCCGTTGCATCCGCCGCGCCGGCCGCGGCCGGCGCATTAGGCGGGCGCGCGCGCATCGCCGTGCACGCCGCGTTGCGCCGCCGGCATCATTTCAACGCCTTGCATCCGATTACAAACGCCGTTCTGCGCCGCGCGGCGATGCGGCGTTGTTGCACTTACGCAGGCCCGCTCCATGGGGAGGCCGGGTCGGGCGGACGACAACAGGAGAAGTTCATGAAATTGCGTATATCGGCGGTTTTGCTGGCGCTCGGCGCGCTGGCCGGGACGGCGGCGCAGGCCGCGGTGGGCAGCGATTTCGCGACGCGCAACCAGCATCTGCAGGCGCGCATCGAACGCGGCTGGCACAGCGGGGCCCTGAGCCCGCGCGAGGTCGCGAGGCTCGAGGCGCAAGCGGCAAGGGTGGAGCGCGCGCAAGCGTACGCACTGCGCGACGGCCATTTGAGCCGACGCGAAGCTGCGCGCATCGGGCACATGCAGGACGAGCTGTCGCGCGCGATTTATCGCGCCGGGCACAATGCCGAAACCGGCCGGCCGCATGCGGCATCGACATCGCGTCTGCGCGATGCGCGGCAAGCCGGGCGCATCGCCGCCGGGCTGCATGACGGCGGCTTCAGACCCCACGCGGCGGCGCAATTCGAACGCGCTCAAGCGCGTGCCGCTACCGGCGGCCACCTGAGCGCGGCCGAGGCGGCACGCATGGAACGCGCCGAAAACCGGGAAGGCCGGCGCATACACCGGCTGCACGACGATCCGGTCTGAACCGGCGGGCACACCCGCCGGCGCGGCGCGGACTACCAAGACGGCGGAATTTCCGCCGTTTTTTACGTCAGAATTCCCAAGAAATTACGCGCCTGCGGGGCCGACTTTTGCGCGCGATCAAGCCGGAACGCCAGCAGGCGCGTTACTTTGCGCGCAGCGCGCCGGCAAACGCATGTCATTGCAAGCGCAAACGAGATCAATTATCATTTGCAAATCGAAATCTGGAGCATCTGGCATCATGCGTATCGCACGCTTCCTCGCCGCCGCCGTACTGTTGGCTCCCGTGACGGGCTTCGCAGCGGATACCGACGTCACCATCGTGATTCGCGACCACAAGTTCGAACCCGCGGAAGTCAAAGTTCCGGCCGGCAAGAAGGTCAAACTGGTGATCGACAATCAGGACGCCACGGCGGAAGAATTCGAAAGCCACGATCTGAACCGCGAAAAGGTGATACCGGGCAAATCCCGCGGTTCGGTCCTGGTCGGACCGCTCAAACCCGGCAAATATGCCTTTTTCGGGGAATTCCACGAAGCCACCGCCAAAGGCGTGATCGTTGCTGAATGAGGTAGCCTGACATGCTGGGTGCCGCCATCATCGTGTTTCGCGAAACCCTGGAGGCCGCGCTGCTCATCAGCGTCGTCGCGGCCGCCACGCGCAGCCTGGATCATCGCACGCGCTGGCTGGGCATCGGCCTGGCAAGCGGCGTGATCGGGTCTCTGGTGGTCGCCGGCTGCATGGATACCATCGCCAATGTCGCGGACGGCATAGGCCAGGATTTGTTCAATGCGCTGGTGCTGGGCGCGGCGGTATGCATGCTGGGCTGGCACAACGTCTGGATGGCCCGCCACGGCGCGGAAATGGCCAGCAATGCGCGCGACGTCGCCAGATCGGTGCATGAAGGGCGGCGCGAACTGTCGGCCATTGCGGTGGTGATCGCGCTGGCGGTTTTGCGCGAAGGTTCGGAAACCGCGCTGTTCCTGTTCGGGATGGCGTCGGGCGGCGAACTCGCCATGCCGGCCATACTGAGCGGCGGCGTGCTCGGCCTCGCCGCCGGGGCGGGCCTGGGCTACGGCATGTATCGCGGACTGGTGCGCATTCCGCTGCGGCGGCTGTTTTCGGTGACCAGCGTGCTTATCCTGTTGCTGGCTGCCGGCATGGCCGGACAGTCGGCGCGCTTCCTGATCCAGGCCGACGTGCTGCCCGGCATGGTGACGCCGCTGTGGGACACTTCGAACATACTGCCCATCAATTCGCCGGTCGGCTCCTTCCTGCACATACTGATCGGTTATGACGCGCGCCCCAGCGCCACGCAGGTGATTTTCTACGCCACGGTGGCGCTCGTCATTCTGGCCGGAATGCGCTGGGCGCGGCCGCGCCGGGTCCTTGCCGCCTGATTCCGCGACGGCCATGAACATCGTTCCGGCGGCGGCAGCCGCCGCGCTGCTGGCGCTTGGTCTGAATTCGGCGCGGGCGGACGGACCGTCCGACTATGTCTATATGCCGGGTGTCGAATATGGCGAGCGCGAACTAGACTTCAAGTTCGGCAGTTCCGGCAAGTCGCGCCAGAATCGCCACAGCGCCGCCAGTCTGGGCCTGGGCGTGGGCATTTCGGAACACTGGTTTACCGAAATCAACTTGAAGTACGAGCGCCTGGGCGCGGATGCGACGCAGTACGACGCGTTCGAATGGGAAAACAAGTTCCAGTTCGCCGAACCGGGCCGCTTTCCGGTCGACGTCGGTTTGATCATCGAAATCGAGCGCTCGCAGGACCATGCCGAAGGCTATGAAGTTCGTTTCGGTCCCCTGCTGCAGACCGAATTCGGCAAACTGCAGTTGAACGGCAACTTGCTGTTCGAGCGCCATTTCCGCGCCGACCAGGACGGGCACATGGAAATGGCCTATCAATGGCAGCTCAAGTACCGCTGGTTGCGCGAATTTGAATTCGGCCTGCAGGGTTTCGGCGAACTGGGCAAGTGGAACGACCCTCTGCCGTCCGACGAGCAGTCCCACCGCATGGGCCCCGCGGTGTTCGGCAAGCTGTATGTCGGCAACGGCCAGGCGCTGAGCTGGAATCTGGCCTATCTGGCCGGCATCACCCGGGCCGCGCCGGACCGCAATCTGCGCATGCAGGTCGAGTACGAGTTCTGACGCCGGCGACGGCGCCCGGCTCACTGACCAGCCGGCAGCTGGTTGCCTTGCGGCGCTCCAAATCCGCGCCCATCGACGGGATTCGATCCGCGTGCCGGCGCGCCGCTCACGCCCAGTTCGGTGGGGCGCAACGGCACGACCGGGACGAACACCCACTCGCGGTAGTCTTTGACCTGGCGAGCCGATCCGGCGGCATTACGCCCCGACGCCGGCGCAGCCGCTTGCGCCCCGGCTTGCGCCACAGCCAGTCCCACCGCCGGCGCCGGTGCACGCGCACCCGGTGCCGCGCCGGGCGTTTGCGGCCCCGCGCCGGACGCGGGCGGCAACGTGATACTGCGGCCGTCGTCGGATACCACGCCCTGCAAAGCTTCCACCGAAACGTACTCGGGCAGCATCGCGCTCAGCGGCTGGCCGCGCGCGAGGCTATACACGCCGACCACCTGTCCGTCACGCACTACGGTTCCCCACTCGGCCTTGCGCGTAACCGGGTCCACGTAGATTTTGCGCAGATGGCGCAACAGCACGGATTTGCGCCTGTCTTCGAGCAAATCTTCCAGGCGCGCCGGATAGCGCCGCGCCTCGCCGGGGCTGGCGTCGAAATAGCTCTGTAGCGCGCGGGAAAATTCCCCGCCTATGAACAACAGTTCCTGTTCGCGGCTGCGTTGGGCGTTGGTGGCCCACACCTGGGCCGCCGCGGCCATGGCGACCGCCATGACCGCCACCGCGAACAACAGCAGCAGATAGGTGTAGCCACGCCCCGCCCGCGACGGGCAGCGCGGACCGAAACGGGTGGAACTCGACTTTCGGGCAGCCATGGCGGGCGCAGCAGGCGCATGCAAATTACGTGATGGGATTGTAGCCATGGATGTTGCGCCCGGCGTGGCGGGAACAATCCCTGGCGCCGCGGCTCTGATGCGGTGGTTGCGCCGCCGCGTGCGTGTTCGGCCGGGCAGCCGGATCAAAGACGTGAGCGGTTTTACATGTACTCACAAAATGCGCTGCGGGGATAGTGACAATCCGCGATAATCCGGCGCGTCGCCGGCCCCTGGCGGCAACGCCTGCCCTACCGCACCTCGTCCTACTGCCATCATTCCCGGACATGAATTCCACTCGTTTTCGCTTGCTGTTGCTGCTCTTGGCCTGCACCAGCACGACCATCGTCGGCGCGGCACTCGCGTTGCAGCACTATGAACGGCTCGCGCCCTGCCCGCTTTGCATACTTCAACGCTATGGTTTTCTGTGGATGGGTCTGTTTGCGTTCGTGGCCGCCGCACTGGGGCCCGGCAGCGGCGCGCGCGTAATGGCCGGCGTGGGCGCGCTGGGCGGTTTCGCGGGCTTTGCGGTAGCCGTCAAACATGTGTGGGTGCTATATCACCCGGCCATCAGTTGCGGCATCGATCCGGTCGAAAATTTCGTCAATGCGCTGCCCATGGCGCAATGGCTGCCGGCCGTGTTCTACGCCAACGGCGACTGCAGCGCGGAACTGCCGGCCATACTCGGCCTGCAGATTCCGGTGTGGTCCATGCTGTGGCTGTTTACGCTGGCCACCTGCCTCGCGCTGTTCGCGCTGCGACGCGTGCGGCGTGCCGCGGCATGGGCCTGATTCCCCTGCGCCGCAGTCGAATCGAGTATGCTTGGCAAATTGCCGGCATTTGCATTGCCTTGCTGTGGCAGGCGTCGCGGCACTGACGGCCCGGCGGCCGGAATTTCCCCGCCGGCTCCGTGCGAGCGGCCGGATCGATGCATTGTGAATTCTGGGGCCTTACACGCCACCTAGCGATAATAGAGGTTTACTCTTGACTGACTCATATCGGGGCCAAGTGGCCCTGCTCATCGATTTCGAAAATCTGGTGTTCGGCTTACAGGACACGCACGGCGAAGACTTCGCGGAATTTCTCGATCCCGGGCTGCTCATGCGGCTGGCCGAAGAATACGGCCAGGTCGTGGTGGCCAATGCATACGGCGACTGGCGCAGCCGCGATCTGAACCAGTTTCAGGTAGATCTGTACCGGCTGGGCATCGATCTCGTGCACGTGCTCGCGCGCAAACAACTGAATCGCATGAAAAATGCGGTCGACGTCAAAATGGCCGTGGATGCCGTCGAATCCGTCTGGACGCTGCCTCACGTCAAAACTTTCGTGATCGTGTCGGGCGACCGCGATTTCATACACGTGTTGAAAGCCTTGCGCCGGCACGGCCGCACTGTGATAGGCGTGTCGCCGGACCAGGCGGTCAGCGAAGATTTCGCGGGATTGTGCGACCGCTTCGTGCGCTACGGCGCGCTATCGGCAACGCTCATGCCGGAATCCGCCGCGCCGGCCGCCGCCGCCGAAGGCACGGCGGATATCGAACAGGTGCGCGAAGCGTTGCGCAGCCTCATGCAGGAGCGGCCGGGCGGCATCAAGGGCGCCCAGGTCAAGCCGCTGCTGCGGCGCAAGTTGTCGGCCACTTTCGACGAAAGCGAATATGGCTACACGCGCCTGAGCGACATGCTGGCCGCCATGTCCGACGTGGTGCGCGTGGTACCGGACGTACGCGGCGGCGACGTGAGCGTGATGCCGGCCGGCGAGGGCGACCCGGCGGACGGCGAAAGTTCGGAA
>JAEUNN010000629.1 GCA_016791085.1 Rhodocyclaceae bacterium
GTGCCGCGGAGCAGGGCGTGGATACCGCAACGATAGGCGACACCGTGCGCATTGCGACCGGCGGCGATTTCGACGCGCGGCTCGCCAAACTGAACCTGGATAACCGCCAGGTGGCGATCCAGGTGCGCATGTCGGATGCCGACCGGCAAAATCTGGATACCCTGTCGAACTTGCGCGTGCGCGGCCGTAACGGTCTGGTGCCGCTATCCGGCGTGGCCGAGGTCACGATGGAAAGCGGGCCATCCCAGATCGACCGTTTCGATCGCCGGCGCTACCTGACCGTAAGCGCCGATCTGGGCGGCACACCGCTGGGGCAGGCGCTCGCCGCGGCCAAGGCCTTGCCGGCCATCCAGTCCACGCCGTCCAGCGTAAGCCTCATCGAAACCGGCGATGCGGAAATCATGACCGAACTGATGGGCGGCTTCGCGATGGCCATCGCGGTAGGAATACTTTGCGTGTATTGCGTGCTGGTACTGCTGTTCCACGACTTTTTCCAGCCGCTCACGATACTGTCGGCCATACCGCTGTCGGTCGGCGGCGCCTTCGTCGCACTGCTGGTGAGCCGCGGCATGCTGAGCTTGCCGTCCATGATAGGTCTGGTCATGCTGATGGGCATCGTGACCAAGAACTCCATCCTGCTGGTGGACTATGCGGTCATGGGGATCAAACAGCGCGGCATGTCCGTGCATGACGCCCTGGTCGACGCCTGCCACAAGCGCGCCCGCCCGATCTTGATGACCACCGTGGCCATGGCCGCCGGCATGTTGCCCATCGCCCTGGGCCTGGGCGCCGACGCGAGTTTCCGCCAACCCATGGCGATCGCCGTGATAGGCGGCCTCATCACCTCCACGGCGCTGAGCCTGCTGGTGGTGCCGGCCGTTTTCACCTTCATCGACGACCTGCTGCAGGCCTGCCGCCGTCTGAGGCGGCGCTCGCACGGCACGACCGAGGCGGACTTGGGCGGGTCCCGGCCCTGAGTGCCGTCCGGTTCTGGCCGGGGGGCGCAAGGGCGCGCTCGAAGGGCTTGCACGGGCGGCCCACATCGTTGCTGCGATGAAGGAATGTTCACACCCTTTGCACGGCGAATTGGAAGCCGTGCGTCTGCGCGAACTGGAGCCGGAGCGGCTCGCACTATACTAGGGCCATCCGGGAACCGCGTACAACTTGCCGTCCGCCATCCCGCGGCTGGAGCGCGTGGCCGAAATCGTGCGCTACCAGGCGGTCGATCCGCGGCCCTAAGCGTCGGTGGAAATCAAACGCGGCGCACAACCATTGCGCGCCGCGCTGGAATTGCCGCGCCATAGGATGAAAAATGCCCCGGCGCGCCCGCTCGCCGTGCTGCGGGCCATGGAGCCGGCCCTGCCTGACTGTCTGACTCAGGCGCTGGCCGACTATCGCGTCAATCTGTCCGGCAGCCGCGGCGTCAAGGTGCGCGAGCCCATGCCGGGCTGGATCGCCGACGAACATGTGGTATGCGGCAACGGCATCATGCTGCTCGCGGCCGGCAGCGCAATCACCGAAACCACCATCGCGACCATGCAGCGCCTGGTCATCCACCAGGCCATACACGCACCCATACGCATGCGCGGTACGGGCGCGCGAGGCTGACGGCGGGGCAGGACGTCGCGGCGCGCCTGGGGCTGGTCAAAGCACTACGCTTATTTCCCAGCCGCGTATGTCGATTTCCTCGCAGTTGTTGCCCGGGCCCAGTCGGTCGGCGACCAGGAAGTCGCCGGTGCTCAAGGCGAGCAGGGGATGGTGCCAGGTCGAGCGGCGGAAATTGATGCCTTGGGCGCCATCCGTCACGAATGCGCGCAGCGCGTCCATGGTGTTGTCGGCGGCCACCACGACGATGAACGCCTGGCCCGCCAGCGGCACGAAGGCCTGCGAGCCCAGCGGGTGGCGCTCCAGCGTATAGAGCAGGCTGGGCGTGGGCTGAGCGTCGGCGCGGAATATCGACAGGGCCAGACGCCCTGCGGCGTCGGTTTCGAGCTGGGCCAGATCGCTGAAACGCTGGCTGGTGCCCGCGTTGATGGCGTAACTGTCGCGGCCGGCGCGTTCGATGACCTGGCCGTAGGGCGCAAAATTTGCGGCGGTCAGCGTCTCGGCCCGTATCGTTCGGGGCGTTTGAGTCATGCCGGCTCTCCCCACAGACGCATGCGGGAAACGCCGCCATCCGGGTGCAGATTCAGGCGCACGTGGCTTACCGTGCCGAGCGCGGCCAGTTGTGCTTCGAGCACATGCACGTGATCGGCCTGCATGGACGTTTCCGGCAGCAAGGTGGGCCAGAACTGCGACTGGGTTACCAGCGCCTCGCGGCTCAAGCCGGGCAGACAGGCCGCCTGCAAGGAACAGCGGTCGGGGAAATTGCCCTTGAAATGCGCGGTGTCGAGTTCGATGCGGCGTATCGTGCCGGGCTGGCCCAGGGCCACGATGCACCAGTCGAAGCCGGGTTCGCGGCGGCGGCGGGTTTCCCAGCCGTCGCCCATGTCTATGCCGCGTCCGGGCAGCAGCAGGTTGCCCACGACGCCAAAATGCTGGTCGTTCCAGGCCACCGGATAAGCACCGTTAAGTGCCGCGGCCAGGTCGACCAGACCATCGGCCGCGACTTCCGGCGCGCCGGCCGGACGGCCGTATGCGCGCAGCCGGGCCACGCCGCCATCGGGCAGGATGTTGAGGCGCAAGTGGCTGTACACCACCTCGCCGCCGGGCAGCGCGATCAGATGATGGCTATTGCCGGCGAGCGGCGTCGCTGCCAGCAGTGGCTCCCAACTAGCGGCTTCCAGCGGGTCGCGCCCGACGCGGCAACCTTCCAGCGTGGCCGCCGGCGGGTAGTTGCCGGTAAAGAAACTGGTGTCGATATCGACGCCGGCCAGGCGGCCCGGGCGTGCCAGACGCACGATGCACCAGTCGTGGCCGGGACCGCGCTTGCGCCGGGATTCCCAGCCGTCCATCCATTTGCCGTGCTCGTCGTACTTGCCCGGCACGAATATGGCCGCGGACGCCTGAATCAGGCGCGACATGGGCGCGAAAAAATCGTCCGAACAGGCGATCGCCTCGGCGCCCAGCCGTACATCCGCAAGGTTGATCTGGCCTTGCGTCCAGTGCGGCAGTTCGGCCGCCGGGGCGGTCAGGAAAGTTTGGCTTTGCATGATTTCCGCCTCAGTTGATGGAGCCGATGAAACTGGCAAGTTCGGGCGTTTGCGGGTTGGCGAACAGGGTTTGCGGATCGCCGGCTTCGTGGATGCGCCCCTGGTACATGAACACCAGCTGGTCGCCCACTTCGCGGGCAAAGCGCATTTCGTGCGTGACCATGATG
>JAEUNN010000638.1 GCA_016791085.1 Rhodocyclaceae bacterium
CGCCATCTGCCAGCCCCGCAATTCCAGATAAAGCTTTGCAGATCAAGCATGCGCGCGCGTTCCGGCCGGCAAGCCGGAGCGCGCCTGCCAAGTATTTCACGCAAATTGGGTAAAGTTTGGGCGGCTGCTGTTCGATAGCTGGGTGGACGGGCGCCCGAGCGTGGGCGCCGCGTCACGTCCGGAACAGCTGTCGAGCCGCCGCACCCGTGCAGAAAATCGCCTTGCCCATGCCTGACCGCGCCACCGCGCAGCAAGCGGTGGCGGCGCCCATTACCGCGCCCGTGCCGCGCGCCGCGCGAGGTCCGCGCGGCCTTGTGCTGGCTGGCCTGGTCGCCGCGCTGGGCCTATTGCTGGCCCTGTGCGCATGGCTGCTGGCGACCGAACTGGACCAAGTGCGCGCACACGCCCAGATCGATCACCTCGCCCATGCCCGTGCCGCCCAGGCACAGGCCGAAATAGACGCCGCCGCACGCCTTGCGCGCTACGCCGGAAGCAGCGAACTGGCCGCGCCGGATGCGCGCGGCGCCGCGGCAGCGCGCCGCATGCTGGAACTTGACCCGGCTTTGCGCGCCGTCACGGTGCTCGATACGAGCGGGCGCCCGCTCTGGCAGGAAGGCGCCCAGGACACGCACAGCCTGCAGCAGGCGCTGGCGGTGTGGCCGCACGTGCTGGCCGCACAGCGTCCGCTCGCGGCAGTGTTCATCGCGCCGCGCCGGCCCGGCCCGGCCGGCGAGGCGCGCCTTCTGGTGCTGGTGCGTCAGGCCGCGGGCCATCCGCCGGTCCTGTTCGCGTTCGACGCGCTGCGGCTGTTCGGCGCGAGCTTGCAAGCCGGCCGGGCCGGCGTGAATTTCGATCTGGCCGACGCCAACGGGCTGGCATTACTGGGCGGTGCGGGCAGCGCGGACGCCGAGCATATAGCCAGCGTACCGCTTGGCAGCCCCTATGGAAACTGGCAGTTGCGCGTGTCCGCCACGCCGTCGGCGCAGGCCGGTTTGCACAGCGACGCGCCGCAATGGCTGGCGGCGGCCACTTTGCTGCTGTATGCGCTGCTGGTTGCGGGTGTGTATGAATTGCGCGCGCGGCGCCTGCGGCGCGTGCGCCTGGAACGCCGCGACCGGCTGTTGCGCGCCCAGGTCGCCCAGCGCCGCCACAGCGAGCGGCGCCTGGAGGACCGCGAAAGGCTGCTGGCGGCGCTCATCGCGCGCTTTCCGGGCGGCCTGATACTGATAGACCCGGAGCAGCAGGTGGCGGCCTGCAACGAGGCCTACAAGCGCATGCTGGACCTGCCGCCGGAACTGTTCGCCGAAGTGCCGCTGGCGGCCGAGCGCATCGTGCATTTCCTGGCCCAGCGCGGCGAATTCGGGGAGGGCGATCCGGAATATCTGGCCGCCTGGTGGCTGGACCCGGAGCGGCTCGCGCAGACCGAGCACCGGCGCCCGGACGGCACGGTACTGGGGCTGAACTGCCACCGCCTGGCCGACGGCAGC
>JAEUNN010000654.1 GCA_016791085.1 Rhodocyclaceae bacterium
CAGGGCTCGGAATTCGATCACGCCTGCGTGGTATTGCCGGACCCCGCCAGCAATGCCCTGACGCGCGAACTGCTCTATACCGCGGTCACGCGGGCGCGCAAAAAACTTACGCTGTTCGGCGCGCCGGCCGCCGTCGCCGCGGCCTGCGCGCAGCCCACGCGGCGCGCCAGCGGTTTGCGCGCACGCCTCGCCGAGGCCTGGGACGATCCCGCCGCCACGGCAATTTAGCCGGCCCATGGCGGCGTCAAAAAGTCTGCTTACAACTTGCCGCGGTCGCTAACCAAGTTTGCCCAACCTTCGGGTCCGCCTGACGTCATCATTACAAATGGGCAGGCCGTTTACTTGACCAGACCGAACTTGCGGAGAATTCGCGATGATTACCACCACCCCCCTGCAGCGCTTTTTGCTCGGGCTGCTGCTGTTCCTGGGCAGCTGCGCGGCCCACGCCCAGGCCGACCCGCCCGGACGCGTGGCGCGCCTGAACCACTTCGAGGGCTCGGTAAGCTATGCGCCGGCCGGGTCCGACGACTGGGCCTATGCCGAGCTGAACCGCCCGCTCACCACCGGCGACCGGCTCTGGGCCGACCAGGACACCCGCGCCGAATTGCATGCCGGCTCCAACGTATTGCGGCTTGGTAGCAA
Source organism: Rhodocyclaceae bacterium (assembly GCA_016791085.1). GTDB lineage: Bacteria > Pseudomonadota > Gammaproteobacteria > Burkholderiales > Rhodocyclaceae > JAEUNM01. The sequence goes on from JAEUNN010000654.1 coordinate 643, forward strand.
TACCAACCTGGAAATTCTGAACCTCAACGACGACATCACCCAGCTCAAGCTGGCGCAGGGCACGCTGAACCTGCGCGTGCGCGACCTGCCGCCCGGCCAGATATTCGAAATCGACACCGCCAACCTGGCATTTGTGGTGCGCGAACCCGGCGAATACCGCCTGGATGTCGCGCCCGATGGCTCCATGACCACCGTGCGCAGCTTCCGCGGCAGCGGCACGGCCTATGGCGACGGCAGCGAATACCCGCTGCAGGCCCCTCAGCTGGTGAGCTTCAGCGGCACCGATCTGGTGCAGGTCGCCGGCACCGACAACCCGTCGCGTGACCGTTTCGACGACTGGGCCCTGCAGCGCGACCGCCAGGAAGACCAATCCTACGCCGCGCGCTATGTGCCGCGCGACGTGGTCGGCTACGAGCAACTGGACAATTACGGCAGCTGGATGGACACCAACGATTACGGTCCGGTATGGATACCGCGCGTCAC
>JAEUNN010000732.1 GCA_016791085.1 Rhodocyclaceae bacterium
CCGATGCGGCGGCGATTTCCTCGCGTTTTACCGCGACGATGCGTTTAAGTATGTCAGACACCATCCACCTCGGGGAACTCTTGCGTGTCGCGCAGCAAATCGTCCACGGCGATGCTCGTTGCCACGGCGGCAAATTCGGCCTGTTCGCCGGGCCCATATTCGTACAGCACCCAGTGGCCCTCGGCGTTGCGCCGGAACAGTTCGACGCGCCGCGCTTCCAGGTCTATCAGCCCGTATTCGCGCAGATCGGGCAACTTGCGGTAGGCCGCGAACTTGGCACCGCGGTCGAATGCCGCCGTGCCTTCGGACAGCACTTCGACGATCAGGCAAGGATGGCTCAGATATTGCGGCGTGGCACGGTCGCGGACATCGCAACTAACGACCACGTCCGGGTAAAAAAAAGCGTCCGCCGCGTCGATGCGCACCTTGGCGTCGGCTGACAAAACGCGACACGGCGATCCACTCAAGCGCGCGTGCAAGGCTGCGGCCAGGTTCATCGTCGCGACCCCATGCACGATACGCGCGCCGACCATCGCATACACCTCACCAGCAAGATACTCATGCTTGTCCGGTTCGGCTTCTTCCCAGGCCAAATAGCTTGAGGCGTCGAATTTCGCTTGTTGCTGTGCCAATCCCATCATGATCTCCCGGTGCGAGGCGCCATCGCGGCCCCCGGTTCAACCGGCAAGTTTTTGCGTCGCGGCCACGAATTCGGCCAGCCGCGCGCGTGCGGCGCCGCTGGCGATCAGTTCCAGCGCCTGTTCCACGCCGCCGGCCATGCTGTCGGCGCGACCGGACACATAAAGGCTGGCGCCCGCGTTCAAGGCCACGATGTCGCGCGCCGCGGGAAGTTTGCCCTCCAGCGCGCCCAGCACCATGTCGCGCGAAGCTTCCACGCTGGCGGCACGCAGGGCGGTGCCGTCATGTATGGGCAGGTTGAACTGTTCGGGATGCACGCTGTATTCGCTTACTTCGCCGTCCTTGAGTTCGCCGACCTGGGTATGGCCCGTGATGGAAATTTCGTCCAGACCGTCC
>JAEUNN010000749.1 GCA_016791085.1 Rhodocyclaceae bacterium
TGGGCGCCTGGATGCCCTATGCCACGCTGGCACGCCGCTCCACCTCGGGTCCGGAGGGGGACAGCCGGGCCGGGCCGTTCGCCCCGCAAATCGCCCAATTGCTGAAGAGCCAGCACAGCGACGAAACCAGCGTGAGCCTGGGGCTGTCGTGGTCGGCGGCCGCGCGTCTGACGGTCAAGGGGCAAATCGACTGGATACGCCCGGATCACAACAGCTTCGGTACCTACCGGAACTTTGCGCCGGATTACAATTTCGCTGCGCCGGGCACGGACCGGCTATTCACCCTGAATTTCGATTTCGTGTTCTGACGGACCTCTGCCATGCGCTTATTCCCGGCAACCTTGCGCGCTCAGTTCGCGGCGGGCAGCCTGGTCCTGTTGTTGTTGCTGTTCGTGCTGGTGAGTTTCAACACCACGCGCGTGCTGGAATCGGTGGCGCTGGAAAACCTGCGCACCACCCTGCGCCAGACTTCTGAAACGCTCAACCTGGCGATCGTCCCGCACACCACGCCGGGTGGTCTGGCCACGCTGGACGCCTATCTGAACGCCCTGGTCGAAGGCAATGAACACGGCATCGTCTACATCGCCGTCACCGACGACAAAGCCGGCGTGCTGGTGAAAACGCGCAGCACGCCGCAGCAGTTGCCGGAACCCCAAACCGACCTGAAAAACCTGCCGGCCGATGGCGTGATACATATCGCCCAGCCCATATTGCTGGCCGACGACCAGATAGGCAGCTTGCGCTACGGATTTTCGGCCGGTTTCATCGAACGCGCCAACGCCCGCATCCTGCGCGAAAACCTGCTGCTGCTGGCCGCCGGCACGGGTGCCGCGCTACTGCTGCTGGCCGCGCTGGGCATGCGCGCGAATCGCCAGATACGCGCACTGCTCGCCGCCAGTCAGTCCATCGCGGCGGGCAACCTGCACGCGCGCGCGCCGGCTTCCGGGGCGCACGAACTGGCCCAGCTCGCGCACAATTTCAACGTGATGGCGGGCGCGGTGGCGGAACGCACGGCGGCGCTGGAAGCCAGCCAGCTGCGCTACCGCACGCTGTTCGATCAGGCCAACGACGCCATTTTGCTGATCGACCACGACGCCGTCGTGGAATGCAACGCGCATACCCTGGAAATTTTCGACTGCGAGCGCGCGCGCGTGATCGACCGCTCGCTGGCCGACTTTTCGCCGCCGCAGCAAAGCGGCGGACTGGCGTCGGTGGAATTGCTGGCCCGCGTATTTGCCGCCGCACAAGGCGGCACGCCACAACGTTTCGAGTGGCTGTTCGTGCGCGACGACGGCCAGCGTTTCGATGCCGAAGTCAGCCTGAGCGCACTGCATTTTGGCGGGCGCACCCTGTTGCAGGCCATCGTGCGCGACATTACCGCGCGCAAACGGGCCGAAGCCGTCATCCGCCAGGACCGCGAACAGCTCGAACGCACGGTACGCGCGCGCACGGCCGACCTGGAAAGCAAACAGCGCCAGCTGGAAATGGTGATCGAAACCCTGCCGGCCATATTTTTCATGAAAGACCGCCATGGCCGGCACCTCATGATCAACCGCCAGTTCGAGAAAGGAACCGGCTTCCCGCGCGAGCGTGTGATCGGCCGCGACGATTCGGAACTGTTCGCGCCCGGACCCGCGGCCGAAATACTGGCCGTGGATCGCAAGGTGATGGCCGGAACCACCGCCTACACCTTTGAGGAATCCGTACCCCATGCGGACGGCACGCTGCACGACTACCTGACCACCAAATTGCCCATGCTGGACGAGCACAACGTCGCGCAGGGCCTGATCGGCATCGCCACCGACATTACCGCGCTCAAACGCCTGCAGCGCGACCTGGCCCTGGCCAAAGAAGACGCCGAGCGTCTGGCGCACGTGAAGAGCGAATTTCTCGCCAACATGAGCCATGAAATCCGCACCCCGCTAAATGCCATCCTGGGCCTGGCACGCATGGGCATGCGCGACAGCGCGCAAGGCCCGGCCGCGGCGCGCTTCGACCAGATACTCGACGCCGCGCGCCATTTGCTGGGCGTGATCAACGACGTGCTGGATTTTTCCAAGATCGAGGCCGGCAAATTCAGTATCGAACAACGCCCGTTCAACCTGCGCGCCTCGGTCGATGCGGCAACCGGCATGGTGTCCGAACGGGCCCAGTTGAAGGCGCTGAATTTCGTTCTGGACATCGCCCCGCAAGTGCCGGAATGGGTCTATGGCGATCCTTTGCGGCTGCGCCAGGTGCTCGTGAATCTGTTGTCCAACGCGGTCAAATTCACCGACCAGGGCGTAGTCGCACTGTCGGTCAGCAGCGCCCCGCAAGGCGTGGTGTTCGACGTGCAGGATACCGGCGTGGGCATGCGCAGCGAACAGTTGTCGCGCCTGTTCCAGCCGTTCGAGCAGGCCGACAGTTCGACCACCCGCAAGTACGGCGGCAGCGGCCTGGGACTGGCCATCAGCCGCAAGCTGGCGCGGCTGATGGGCGGCGATTTGCGCGCCTACAGCCTGGAGGGTGCCGGCAGCACGTTTACGCTGTGGCTGCCGCTCGCCGCGGCGCCGGCGCAGGCCCTGATCGCGCCGCGCAAGGCGGCCGAACTGGGCCCCCGCCTGGGCGGCTTGCGGGTGCTGGCGGCCGAAGACGTGCCGACCAACCGCATCATTCTGGAAGATCTGTTGCAGCACGAAGGCGCCTCGGTCGTTTTTGCCGAGCACGGCGGCCAGGTGTTCGAGCGGCTCGCGGAACACGGCCCCGAAGCCTTCGACGTGGTACTTATGGACGTACAGATGCCGGTCATGGACGGTTACGAAGCAACCCGCAAATTGCGCGAACTGGTGCCGGCCTTGCCGGTGATAGGCGTGACCGCCCACGCCATGGCCGAAGAGCGGGCGCGCTGCCTCACCGCCGGCATGACTGCCCACGTGGCCAAGCCGCTGGAACCGGACGAAGTGGTCGCCGCCATATTGAATTGTGTGGCGGCCCCGGCTGCCGCCGCAGCACCCGCAGGGCGCCCCCCGGAGCAGATTTTCCCGCCGCCCGATGGCGCGGCGCCGGAAATGGCGCGGGTACCTGCCACGCAGGCCGGCGCATCGGCCGCGGAGGCCGGCACTGCCGCCCCCGTGGACTGGCTGGAATTCGGGCGCCGCTGCAACGGGCGCACGCAAACCATACAGAAGCTTGCGCGCACGTTTGCCGAAACCAACGCCGGCACGCCCGCGGCGCTGCGCGACGCCGCCCGCGCCGGCGACCGCGAGCAGCTCGCGCGCCTGGCACACAGCCTGAAAGGGACATCGGGTTTTCTGGGTGCGCGCAGCCTGCAGGAAGCGGCGGTGGAACTTGAACGCATGGCCCACGTGCCGGCCGCGGATGTGTCGGCCGGCGCGGCCGAAACCGCCGCGCGACTGGAAGCCGTGCTGGCGGAACTGCAGGACTACGCGCCCACGCTGGCCGACCATGCCAGCCCCGGCACAAGCTGAAAATTTCGCGCGGCGGCCCCGCAAGGCGGCATCAGCTTGCGCCCTGCGGCCCGCGCGTCTGCCGCGCGCGCGGGGGCGGGATGCAAGCCGTGCCGGCGTGACGGCGCCAGGAGTTTCGCCATTTCCATCATGAACGACCATGCGCCGCGCGCGGCCGCGGCCGCCGGCCCGCCCCCGGTAATCCTGCTGCGTGGCATCACCAAACATTACCGGCTCGGCAATTCCGACATACCGGCCTTACGGGGCGTGGATTTGTGCGTACCGCAGGGCGCCTTCGTGGCCGTGCGCGGCCCCTCCGGCAGCGGCAAAAGCACCTTGCTCAACGTATGCGGACTCATAGACAGTTTCGACGCGGGCTCGTACAGTATGTCCGGCACCGACGTGGCCGGCCTGGACGAGCGGGCGCGTACCTTGTTGCGGCGCGAGCGCATAGGTTTCATATTCCAGAGCTACAACCTGGTGCCGGTCATGAGCGTGGCCGATAACGTGGATTACCCCTTGCGCCTGCTCGGCGTCGCACCCGGCGCGCGGCGACTGCGCGTGGAGCGGATGCTCGAGCGGGTGGGATTGTCCGGCAGCGGCGCGCGGCGGCCGGACATGCTGTCCGGCGGTCAGCGCCAGCGCGTGGCGATTGCGCGCGCCCTGGTCAAAACCCCGGCTCTGGTGATTGCCGACGAACCCACGGCCAACCTGGATTCCGCCACGGCCACACAGATTATCGCGCTCATGCGCGAATTGGGACGCGAACACGGCGCCACCTTCCTGATCGCCACCCACGACGAACGCATGACCACGCAATGCGACCAGGTGCTCACGCTGACCGACGGGGTGCTGCAGTGAAGGCGCTGGCCCTGGCCTGGCACAACGTGCTGCGCAACCGGCGCCGGTCGGTCGTGACCATATTGATCGCCACGCTGGGCACGGCGTCCATGCTGGTGGCGGGCGGCTTCACGCTGTACACCTATGATTCACTGCGCGAAGGTGCGGCGCGCGACTTCGGCCACCTGACGGTAAGCCATCCGGAATTTTTCCGGCGTGACGAAGAAATGCCCCTGCAGTACGGCATGGACGGCCATGTGGCGCTCAAACAGCGCCTCGAAGCCCACGCCCACGTGAAGCGCGTCCTGCCGCGCGTGAACCTGTCCGGACTGGTGTCGAACGGCGAAAAGTCCATGATATTCATGGGCAGCGGCGCGGATATCGCGGGCGAAGCCGCCATGCGCGGACAATTTCTGACACTGGTTTCGGGCAGCATGCCGGGCGCAGGCGCGCGCGTGCCGGAAGTGCTGCTGGGCGTGGATTTGGCGCGCGGACTATCCGCCGCGCCCGGCAGCGTACTGACTTTGCTTGCCACCACCAGCGCCGGCGCCATGAACGGCGTGGACGTGCGCGTGACGGGCACCGTCACGACCGGCTGGCACGACGTGGATCAGCGCCTCGTGTATCTGGGCATCGACACCGCGCAATATTTGCTCGCGACCGACAAGGTGAGCACGCTGGCGGTATTTCTGGACGCCACCGATGCCACGCCCGCGGTGCTGGCCGAACTGGCCTCTGCGGACCCCGCACACGGCTACAAACCCTGGTGGGAACAGGCTTTTTATTACCAGTCGGTGCGCGCCCTGTATAACCGCATATTCGGGCTGCTGGGCATCGTGATCGCGCTGCTGGTGTTCTTTTCCGTGAGCAATACGCTGGCCATGGCGGTGGTCGAACGCACGCGTGAAATCGGAACTTTGCGCGCACTGGGCGCGCTGCCGGGCGAACTGGTGGCCGGATTCGTGCGCGAAGGGGCGCTCATAGGTCTGCTGGGCAGCGCGCTGGGCATGCTGCTGGCCGGCGCGGTTTCGCTGTCGCTGCGCCACGCCGGACTGGAAATGCCGGCGCCGCCCGGGCGCACCGTGGGTTATCCGCTCTACGTGCATGCCGATCCATGGCTCTATGCCGCATGCACGGCCGCCATCGTGGCACTGTGCGCCTGCGCGGCCTGGCTGGCGAGCCGCAAAGCCGCCCGGCTGCCCATCGTGCAGGCACTGGCGCACACCTGAGCCCCTGCCGCGCGGCGTGGCGCGGCGCGGCAGATGTCGAAGCTTTACTGCCACGGTGCGCGCGTGCAGGCCAAGCTGATCGCCCCGTGCATGGGCCGCAAGGTCCACACGATAATTGCACCTTATGTTCCAGCACCTCGCCGACACGGTTCTACTATGCCACTTCGCCGTGGTGCTGTTCATAGTCGGCGGGCTGGCGGCTATCGCGCTCGGCAATGCGCGCGGCTGGAAATTCGTCAATGCGCCGACTTTCCGCTGGGCACATGTGGCGGCCATTGCGGTCGTCGTCGTGCAGTCCTGGCTGGGCGTGGAATGTCCGCTCACGACGCTGGAGAACTGGCTGCGCGCGCAAGCCGGAGGCCCGGAGTACCGCAGCCGCTTCATCGAGCACTGGGTGTCCAGGCTGCTGTTTTTCGCGGCGCCGGCCTGGGTATTCGTGACGCTGTACTCGCTGTTCGGCCTCGCCGTGCTGGCGGCCTGGTTGCGCTGGCCGCCGCGGGCGCCGCGACAAAAGTAGCCGCCCGTAAAGCCCGGGCGCTAAAATTTAGTCCGGCTTATCCATATCCGAGCGCCATCGCCATGTTGCGCCAACTCGTGTCGAATCTGCCGTCCACCGTCTGCAGCCTGGCCGGCATGCTGCTTGCCGCGGCGCTCGTCGCCGGCTGCAGCACCAATCCCATGACCGGGCGCAGCCAGCTCATGCTGGTGACGGAACAGTCCGCCATCGCCCAATCCGCCTCGCACTATCAGGCCATGATGGGCAGCCTGGAAAAGAACGGAAAAATCAGCACCGACGAAGCACTCAATGCGCGTGTGCAGGACATTACCGACCGTCTGGTCAACCAGGCCGTGCGCTACCGGCCGGATACACGCGCCTGGGCCTGGACCGTAAAGGTGATCGACGCCCCAGAAACCCTCAACGCCTTCTGCATGCCGGGCGGCCGCATGGCCATTTTCAGCGGCATGATGACCCGTCTGGATGCCAGCGACGATGAAATCGCGCAGGTCATGGGCCACGAAATCGCGCATGCGCTGGCCAATCACGGCGCGGAAAAAATGTCCGTGGCGATGGCCGCCAATCTGGCGGTGGTCGCGGTCGCCGCGGCCGGCCGCAACAACAGCCAGCGTGTCGGCCTCTATAACGCCGCGACACTTGCCGCGCTGGCATTCATCAACCTGCCCAACAGCCGGCAGGCCGAAACCGAAGCCGACAAACTGGGCGTGGAACTTGCCGCGCGCGCGGGCTACGACCCGCACGCCGCCGTCACGCTGTGGTCCAAAATGTTGCAGCAGAAAGGCGGCCGCGCTGCACCGGATTTCCTCAGCACCCACCCCTCCACGGACAAGCGCATCGC
>JAEUNN010000758.1 GCA_016791085.1 Rhodocyclaceae bacterium
CGCGTGATCGCCGCCTACGGCCAGCAGCACGGCCTCGACTACACGCTGTTCCGGCCCTTCAACTGGATAGGGCCGGGGCTGGATTCCATCCACACGCCCAAAGAAGGCAGTTCGCGCGTGGTCACGCAATTTCTCGGCCATATCGTGCGCGGCGAGCCCATCAAGCTGGTCGATGGCGGCATGCAGAAGCGCGCCTTCACGTATATCGACGACGGCATTGCCGCGCTCATGAAAATCATCGCCAACCGCAAAGGCGCCGCGAGCGGCAACATTTACAACATCGGCAACCCGGCCAACAACTATTCGGTGCGCGAACTGGCCCACATGATGCTCGACCTGGCCGCGCAATACCCGGAATATCGCGACAGCGCCGCGCGCGTGGAAATCATCGAAACGACTTCCGGCGAATACTATGGCAAGGGCTATCAGGATGTCGCCAACCGCGTGCCGAAAATCGCCAATACCTGCGCCGACCTCGACTGGGCGCCGCAAACCGGCATGCAGGACGCGCTGGCAAGTATATTCGACGCCTACCGCGCCGACGTGGGCCAGGCGCGCAGCCTGGTCGAATGACGGCGCATGGCTGGACCCCTTGGCAACATGCTTGCATTGCCCGGCATGGCCGCGCGTTCCGGCTGGCCTCTCCCTGGCAGCCCGCCGCGCCGGGCCGGCCGGCGCGGCCCCTGCGTACCTGCCGCCTTTCAACTGAACAAGAATCCGGATACATGAGTTGGCGCCGCCGACACCTGCCGCCGCCCCTGGCGCTCAAGATAGACGTCGATACCTGGCGCGGCACGCGTGAAGGCGTGCCGGCGCTACTGGCGCTGCTGGACAAATTCCAGGCACGCGCGACCTTCCTGTTTTCGCTCGGGCCGGATCACACCGGCCGCGCCGTGCGGCGCGCGCTGCGCCCCGGCTTCATGCAGAAAGTGGGCCGCACTTCGGTGCTGGAACATTACGGCCTCAAAACCCTGCTCTACGGCACCTTGCTGCCGGGCCCGGACATAGGCCGGCGCGGCGCCGACATCATGCGCGCCGTGGCGGCCGCCGGCCATGAAACCGGCATCCATACCTGGGACCACGTGCGCTGGCAGGATGGCGTGGAACACGCCGACAGCGCCTGGACCCACACCGAAATGACGCGCGCCGGCCAGCGCTACGAACAGATATTCGGCACCCCTGCGCGCACCCACGGCGCCGCCGGCTGGCAAATGAACCGCCATGCCCTGCGCCTCACGCAAAGCATGGGCTTCGACTATTGTTCCGATGCGCGCGGCCAGGGGCCTTTCCTGCCCATCGTCGACGCGGAAATCGTGGCCTGCCCGCAATTGCCGACCACCTTGCCCACGCTGGACGAACTGATAGGTCTGGATGGCTGCAACGCCGGCAACGTGCATGAGCGGCTGCTGGCGCTCACCGCCGAGCCTCCGGCTTACGGCCATGTCTATACCCTGCATGCGGAACTTGAAGGCGGCAAGCTTGCGCCGGTGTTCGAACGCCTGCTGGCCGGCTGGCGCGACCAGGGCTATGCGCTCACCACCACGCGCGCGCTCTACGAAGCCCTGGAAATCGAAACCTTGCCGCGCTGCGAAATACTGCGCGGAACGGTGGCGGGGCGCTCCGGCACGCTCATGGTGCAGGGCGCGGAATTTCTGGCCTGATTCGGCTGCCCGGCGCCGCTGCCACCGCAGCCGGCGCGCCGCGGTGCTTCATTCGCCGCCTTTTTTGAGCGGCTTGCCTTCGGCGGCGCGCTGGCGGCGCACTTCTTTCGGATCGGCGATTAGCGGGCGGTAAATTTCCACGCGGTCGCCCTGCCTCAGCACCGTGTCGCCCTTGGCGAGCTTGCCGAATATGCCCAGTTTGTTGCGCGCGAGGCTCAGGTCCGGATACCTCTGCAACAAACCCGACGCCTCCACGGCCTGCGCCACGGTGGTGCCGGGGGGCAATTCCAGCGCGACCATTTCCTGCCGCTGCGGCAGCGCGAACACCACCTGCACATCCACGTGGTCGCCGCTCATTTGCCGGACGCCGGGGTGGAATTGGCGCGCTTCACGAAGGCATCCACGAAACTGTTGGCGATGTGCGAAAACACCGGCCCCACCGCCTTTTCGATGAGGCGGCTGGAAAATTCGTAATGCATGTTGAATTCCACCTTGCAGGCGGCATCGCCCAGCGGCGTGAACAACCACTTGCCGTCCAGGCTGTGGAAAGGTCCGTCCACCAGCCGTATGAACATGCTGTGCGGAGCCTGTTTTTCGTTGGCGGTGGTGAAATGCGAGGTAATGCCGTGGTAATTGATGTGGATGCGCGCGCGCGTGACCACCGCCGTACGCTCCAGCAATTCGGTGCCCCCGCACCAGGGCAGAAAGCGCGGGTAATCCTCCACGGCATCCACGAGCGAAAACATGCGGTTCGCCGTGTGCTCAATCAATACGATTTTTTTCACCGCGGCCATGTTGGGCGATACACCGTGCGCAAGGTCGAGCGGGTCGAAGTGGCGGACTGCTAAACTTCTGCATTTTAGCGCAAGCCCGCGCCTGGGCCGCACATGAGCATTATCGAAAACCGCAAGGCCTTGCACGACTACTTCATCGAAGAGCGCTTCGAAGCAGGTATCGCATTTGCAGGCTGGGAAGTCAAAGCCGTACGCGCCGGCCGCGTGCAATTGAAAGAGGCCTACGTGATCGTGCAGCGCGGCGAAATTTTCCTGTTCGGCATGCACGTATCGCCGCTGCC
>JAEUNN010000778.1 GCA_016791085.1 Rhodocyclaceae bacterium
ACACCCGCCACCTGCGCGCCTTCAACACCCTGCTGCACGGCGATGCGCGCATCGCACTATCGCTGGTCCCGATCGGCGACGGACTTACGCTGGCGCGCAAGCTCTAAGGGCGCGGCCCGGCTGTGCCTGCGAACGTTTAGCCATTGCGGCAAATGCAGGGCAGCGGCCGGGCGGCCGGCGCAATTGCTGCGGACGCGGCAGCATGCACCGTCCGGCGGCGGTGGCCGGCGCGGCGCGCGCCCGCAATTCGGGCAGGGTGCAATCCCCGCCAGGGAATTGCACCGGGCGCATCGCGGCAAGCGGCGTAATTCCCTGCGGGGATTACGCCCTACGCGGCTTGATTAGCCTCGTTTGCAGCGGGACGCGGTTTCCAACCCCGTCCCGAACGTTTCGCCATTGCGGCAAATGCAGGGCAGCGGCCGGGCGGCCGCCGCAAATGCTGCGGACCGAGCAGCATGCCCGGTCCGGCGGCAAGCCGAACCCATCGCCTTCGCGGGCGAGGCCCGGCCGCCGCTTGCCGGACCTGCCTGCAGCAAGCTTGCCAAACCTGGCATCCGGCATGTGCTGGCGCATGATCGGGTCCTTGCCTAACGGCCAAGCCATCGTAAAGGAAACGTATCATGCCCTTCCCACTTATTGCTCTTATCCCGACCGTGCTTTCCAGCCTGGCCTCCGGCGCGTCTGCCGTGCTTGCCGGCGCCGCCACGGGTGCCGCCACCGGAGCGGCCGCCGCCGGCACCATCGGCTCGGCCATCGGCGCCGCAGCGGGCGGCGTCGGTACCGCTGCCCTCATCGCCGCCGAAACCACGGCCACCGCAGCCTCCATCGCCACGACCGTCGGTGCCGTCGGCACCGCGGGCGCCGTCACCAAAGTCGCGGCGGACGCCCTGCGCAACGCACCCGGCAACTCGGACGCCTGAAGCAAGGCGGCGGCCGGACAACTGCTTCCGGTCGCCGCCCGCTTCTGTTCGCGCGCACGCGAGCCGCCCCGAACGCGCACGGCCAAGGGCGGCCGCCAAGCCGCCCGGCAACGAATCCCGATCGACAGACGCCGGCCCCATGCCATGGCGCGGCCCGGCGCATGCGCATCCTGGCCCATGCGCCCGCCCGCGGCAAAATGTGGCCGGCTGGTGAATGCGGCCGCCACCGCCTACGCTCCCGGCCTGCCCAAGCACGCCGGCAAACCGGCGCGCATCAATGTGCACCTGCTCGCAGCACGCGGATCCGGTCCGGCGTGGTCCGAGCGAATCCCGAACCTTTCACGGATTTCACTATCTGCGCGATTTGCGCGGAAGCGCCGTCAGGCTGCGACCGCAAGAGCCGAAACCCCGTCACGGCTGCAGGGCCGCAGGCATGGAACCAAACCGCCCGGCCGCATGCTTTGCAGCGGCCCGGCAGGTATAGGTGCTCTGCCGATCGCTGCATAAGTCCTTACTGCGGCGCGCGACGCACCGGCGGCCCGCCACACTGCCTCCCCCTACTGACGCGCCCATGTGTCGGAGCGCGGCGCCTACCGGCATCAGCGCGAGAAAAGCCGCGCGTCCACAGGAACAGCGGCCAGGCTCGACTAATTTTCCGACAGGCATCGTTGTCGGCGTTAATTAAATTTGATTTGATTTAATTGGATTTAATTGAGCCTGGCCCCTTTTTTCCCCTAATTGAGCCTGGCCCCTTTTTTACTCCATTGGAACCGCCGCATCCACGCCGCGAAGGCAGTCTCAATCCCCTTCTGATCGGGGCATGTGTTCAGACAAGTGCGTGAGCGCAAGGGCATCGACAAGTCTCGTCTCAATCCCCTTCTGATCGGGGCATGTGTTCAGACAGAGAAATGATGGGTAAAAAGCAGAAGCAAAAGCAGTCTCAATCCCCTTCTGATCGGGGCATGTGTTCAGACGTGGCTGGATGCGTACCTGCCTTACGGCGCGCCGGTCTCAATCCCCTTCTGATCGGGGCATGTGTTCAGACACTCTGGACAAGCTGGTAAACGAGGGGCTGGAAGTCTCAATCCCCTTCTGATCGGGGCATGTGTTCAGACGTGGCTGGATGCGTACCTGCCTTACGGCGCGCCGGTCTCAATCCCCTTCTGATCGGGGCATGTGTTCAGACAGCGGACGCCAACCTCGTCCTAGCGTGGTGCGGTCTCAATCCCCTTCTGATCGGGGCATGTGTTCAGACTCGCCGACAACGGCGAGCGCAACTCGTGGGGTGCGTCTCAATCCCCTTCTGATCGGGGCATGTGTTCAGACTCCTGACCGCGAGCGGGGATGTGATCCCGTTCGCGGGTCTCAATCCCCTTCTGATCGGGGCATGTGTTCAGACCGGATCGCACGAAACGACGTGATCCGGCGCCCGCCGTCTCAATCCCCTTCTGATCGGGGCATGTGTTCAGACTATGAGTACGAAGAGACTCTAGTCCCTAGAGGGTCTCAATCCCCTTCTGATCGGGGCATGTGTTCAGACATTGACGGGCTGACACAAGAAGGCCGCAAGTTCGTCTCAATCCCCTTCTGATCGGGGCATGTGTTCAGACGTCCAGAAGTTCCACATCACCGCCGGCACGGAAGTCTCAATCCCCTTCTGATCGGGGCATGTGTTCAGACGCCGGCACGGAAAACGGCGACGCCAGCAGCGCGTCTCAATCCCCTTCTGATCGGGGCATGTGTTCAGACCTGGGGCGTCGAAAAGCTCGCGGCGGCGGCAGGTCTCAATCCCCTTCTGATCGGGGCATGTGTTCAGACCCCAAGCGCCTTCAAAATCCCGCAGGTGGAACACGTCTCAATCCCCTTCTGATCGGGGCATGTGTTCAGACGGGACCTGGCCGCCGTACTGCGCGGCGAACACGGGTCTCAATCCCCTTCTGATCGGGGCATGTGTTCAGACGCACCGAATACAAGAAGAACGGAGTGTGGTCGCAGTCTCAATCCCCTTCTGATCGGGGCATGTGTTCAGACCGAGTCGAAAACCTTCCGCGTTGCTGAGTACGTCTCAATCCCCTTCTGATCGGGGCATGTGTTCAGACAAACCTTGAGGTTCTCGCGGGCCTCAAATTTGACGGTCTCAATCCCCTTCTGATCGGGGCATGTGTTCAGACGAGGAAGCACTTGCCGTACTAAAGGAAAGTTCAGGTCTCAATCCCCTTCTGATCGGGGCATGTGTTCAGACCGTAAACTAAAAAGTCTCGGAAAAAGTGCCTGTCGTCTCAATCCCCTTCTGATCGGGGCATGTGTTCAGACTCCGGCAAGTTCGACAACTCCGAACTGGTCATCGAAGTCTCAATCCCCTTCTGATCGGGGCATGTGTTCAGACGGCTCGCTCGAAAAACCTTTTCCTGATCAAGCACCTGCAAGGGCACTTGCGGGTTTTTCGGATTGTTAGAGAGCTGCCTGCGCAATTTCCTGCCATCCACCCACGGCGCGCTGGGGCGGCTATGGTATCAAGCTTTTCCGGCGCGCGGCAATGCCGCCGACGCACGCGCGTAGCGGCGCGCAAGGCCGTATCCGGCGCCAAGGCGCCGCGGGCCGGTGCCGCCGGCCGGGGTCGGGGTGACGAAAGAAACGCAACTTTGCAGCGCTCGATCGACACGGCATGGCGGGCTTCGCGGGGCTAACGCCAAGCTGCGCCCTCAGGCAAGCTCAGGGCGAACGGGGGAAAATCCATCCCCGCGCGGAATCGCGCTTGCAAGCCCGGCCAGAGCGATCCGCCATTGCCGAGCGCAGGGGCCAAGCCCCATGCCCGACCACCGCAATTGCCGCGGACGCGGCAGTATGCAGTGTCCCGCGCCAGGTCCGGCGGCGGGAAAGACGGCCGCCGCCCAAGCCATCGGGCGCGGTTTTCTCGGCCGCACCCGCCCCCTGCCGCACAGCGCCCGGTTCCAACGCACCGGCGCGGACTGACGGCAGCCGGGTCCACAAGCTTGTGGTCCCGCCGCGGCGCTGCGCCATCGACTATTCTTCGCCTGTTCAGTCCACCTGCCAGCAAGGATGCCGCCGTGCACGCCCACGATTTGTCACCCCCCAAGCCCGCGCCGCGCCGCATATTGCTCGCCGTTACCGGGCTCACGCCGCAGGTCGTGACCGAAACGCTCTATGCGCTGGCGGTCCGCGCCGACCCGCCGTGGATACCGCACGAAATTCACGTCCTCACCACCAAGGCCGGCTTCGACAACGTGCGCCTCAACCTGCTGCTCGGCGAAGGCTGGTTTCACCGCATGCGCAGGGATTTCGATCTGCCGGACATCGACTTCTGCGCCGAACGCATAAGCGTGATCCGCGACGCCCACGGCAAACCGCTGGACGACATCCGCACCCCGGACGACAACCGCCATGCCGCCGACTTCATCACCGAAAAGGTACGCGAACTGACGTCCGATCCGGCCAGCGAACTGCACGTGTCGATTGCCGGCGGCCGCAAAACCATGGGCTATTACCTGGGCTATGCGCTGTCGCTGTTCGGCCGCCCGAAAGACAAACTGTCGCACGTACTGGTTTCCGAGCCCTACGAAACCAACCGGAGCTTCTATTACCCGACGCCTTATTCGCATCCGATTTACTTCCTGCGCGGCGGCAAGGAGGTCGCCGTCGATGCCAGTCAGGCCACGGTCGATCTGGCCGAAATTCCATTCGTGCGCCTGCGCGACGGCTTGCCCGAGCGCCTGCGCAGCGGAAAGGCAGCGTTTTCGCAGGTCGTCGAGTGTGCCAGCCGCGGCCTTCAACCCGCACGACTTGTGCTCGACCTGAGGCGCCACCACGTGTTCGCGGACAACGAACGCATCGCGCTCAAACCGACGGAATTTCTCGTCCTGTTGTGGCTTGCCGAACGCGCGCGGCGTGGCGAGGCGGCTACCGACTGGACCCAGGATGCCGCCGTGGATGAATACCTCGCGCTGGTCGGCCGCGAAGCCGGGCAGGAAAGTCGCGAATACCTTGTCGCCAACAAAGTCCTGATACGGAACAAAGGCATCGCGATCAGGCTGGGAAAATATTTTGAGCCGCACAAATCCAGGATAAATCGCGCCCTGGCTGAGGTGCTCGGCGATAGACACGCCGACAGATATCAAATCCGCCGCAGTGAGGAAAACAAAGCGCGGCAATTTTTCCTGCCGCTGGCAGCGGACAGCATAGACATCTGCGCCGGCGAAACCGGCGCGGAACTCGTGGCGGCGTGTGCATACGCGCGCCTGGTCACGAAACAGGAGCAGGCATGAGTGGCGATAAACATGGGCAGGCTGCCGGGCTTGCCGCGCGTGGTCGCGGGCGCGCCGGTTGCCGCTTCAAGCCGCTCCATATTTGGCGGCCGCACCCGGATCACCACGGCGATACGCATCGCCTCGGCCTTCCGAAAATTGCCCTTCAGTTGGAAATTTGCAGCTATTGGTCGAACACCGGCACGCATGCCCGCATTGCTGTGTTACTTTCCGGCGCTTGCCGGAGCCACCTACCGCAGGGCGGCCTGGCGCACCGCTCGGCCGACACCACCCATTTGCTTCGTTGAGGCCCGGAGAAATGCAGCCATACGCGATTGAATCGGATTTGGCCGCGCAGGACGCACCCACACCCTGCCCGCCCAGGCCAGTCCTGCCGCCATTACGGGTATTGCCGCTGCGGCTGCGCCTGCGTTCGGACGACCTGACCTTGCCGGCCAGCACCGGTCACCTGTGGCGCAGCGCGCTGGGCGCCGCCATTGCGCGGCATTTTCCCGACGTGTTCGAACTGCTGTTCGCCGAACAGGCGCGCCTGGGGCGGCTGTTTGCGCTGCGCCCGCCGCTGGTCGACATCCGCCCCGGCGACAGCTTTGAAGTCGGTCTCACGCTATTCGGCGCGGCAAGTGAGCATGCGCCGGCCTGCGCGCAGGCGCTCGCAGGCCTGGGCGACGCGGGACTGGGCAGAGCCGGCGGCCGCTTTGCACTCATGTATGCCTGCATCCAGGGTCCGGAAGGCGCGTTTCCGCCTTTCCTGGACAGCCGGACCGGGCTGCACGACTGGCCGGCGGCTTTGTCCGCAAGCGCCTGGCTCGATGTCCCGGTCCGCCCCATTACTGCCGTTCAGCTTGCAATGACCACCCCGCTGCGCATCAAGGAGAACAACCGCCCGCTGCGCGGCCCGTTCAGTTTCACCCAATTGGTCCGCCGCATGCATGGCCGCTTGGCCCAGCTCGCGCAGTCCGCGGGCGAGGCCAATCCCCTCGCGCTCGCCACCGCCGAGCAACAACTTGCTGCGGCCGAACGGGTACACCTGGTGCAGGACGCACTGTGCTGGCAGAGCATCAAGCGCCGCTCGGCCCGCAGCGGCCAAAGCATGGCCTTCGGCGGAGTGAGCGGCACGCTTCTTTACCGCGGCGACCTGACGCCTTTTGCCGGATTGCTGGCGCTCGCCGGCATCACCCAGTTGGGTGGCAAGACGGCCTTCGGTTTTGGATGCCTGGATAGCGAATTTTTCATCGAGGAGAGTTTGTCGTGCCTTTGAGAACGCCCCCCAAGCTGGACCCGGCGCTCGCGCTGCGGGAATCAAGCTCGCCCGCGCTGGAGTGGAAAAAACACGAGTGCGAATTGATCACGCCGCTCTACGGCGGCGGCGTGACGGCCGGGGAGGTCGACCCCGACATGCCCGTGCGCGCCAGCGCGATTCGCGGGCAGCTGCGCTACTGGTGGCGGCTGCTGGCCAGGCACAAATGGAAATTCGGCACGACCGACCAAATCCGCGCGCGCGAATTCGAGCTTTGGGGCGGGCTGGGCACGCCGCCGCAGGCGAGCAAGGTTTGGGTGCGCATAAGCAATCTCGGCACGCCGGACATCAAGCCTTGGGCCAAGTACGGACGCAACGACAAGGACGGGTGGAAAACCTTGCCCGATCCTGAAGACTGGGCTGATGCTGCCTATGCGCTGTTTCCGGGGCAGGGTAAAAAGCCGGGCACTGCCGAGTCCAAGGAACCTGCGTCATTGGTCAAACACGGTCTAAAGCTCCACATCGAACTTGCATGCGATACGAAATGCAGTGCCGAGCAGCGTGATCAGGTATTTGAGGCGCTGCGTTGGTGGGCCAGTTTTGGCGGCCTCGGGGCTCGAACCAGGCGCGGTTTGGGCGCAATCGGCATAACCGGACTAGAGCTGGTCAGCGCTGAAGAAGCACGCGCCGCCGGCTGCAGGCTGGTCTTGGCCGGCTACCCGACCAATTCCATAAGTGCCTGGAAGGCGGCTGTCAGGAAACTCCGCGATTTTCGCCAGGGAGTCGCGGAGGGGCGTAATCGGGGTTCGGCGCCCGGCAGGCCGGGACGAAGCCGTTGGCCGGAACCAGACGCCATTCGCCGCCTCACCCGTCGCCATGCGGGCCTGCATGCGCCCGAGCATGTGGCCGGTAACGTCTTTCCCCGCGCCGCGTTCGGGCTGCCGCTCATATTCCATTTCAAGGACACGGGCGACCCCGGTGACTTTTCCCTGCAGCCTGCGGGCCGGGATCGCATGGCAAGTCCGCTCATCCTGCGGCCCTACGGCCAAGGCAATCAATGGCGTGCGGCTGCCCTTTTGCTGCCTCACGCACACCTGCAAACGATGGAATTGACGCTGCCAAATGGTCAGGTCACTGATCCGGGTCAGTGGTGGAACCCTGCCGTGGCAGGCGCCGTGCCGCCATTGACGGGACGCGGCACCGACGCCCTCACCGCCTTCCTCGCCTATTTCGTCAAATAACCCCCGCCTACCATGGACCAGTACGTACTTATCCTTTCCCTGGGCCCCGTGCAGGGCTTCATTGCCGCGGCGCGGCGCAGCCGCGATTTGTGGAGCGGCTCCTGGCTGTTGTCGGAAATTTCCAAGGCGGCCGCGGCGTCCTTGCGCGAGGCCGGCGCCAGCCTGGTGTTCCCGGCCCCGCAATCCGAGCGCGACCTGAAACCCGACAGCGATCTATCGGTGGGCAACAAAATCCAGGCGGTCGCCGACGCCGATGACGTAGCCGGCATCAGGCGCCTGTGCGACGCCGCCAAACGGGCCGCGCAACATCGCTTCGCCGCCATTGCCCTGCGCGCCCGCAAGGAACTGGGTGGCGACACAGACTTGCGCGCCGAAATCTGGGATGCGCAGGTCGGCGATTACGTCGAGTGCCACGCCGCCTGGGCGCGCATAGGCGAAAACGGCTATGCCGCCGCAGTCGGCGCGGCCGGCCGGGCATTGGCCGCGCGCAAAGCCACGCGCGACTTCAAACCATCCGCGCTGGCCCCGGATGATGCCGGCCTCATGCTGCCGAAAAGCTCGCTGGATGGCGCGCGCGAAACCGTGCTGCCTGAAACCGGCGGCCGAACGGCACGCACGCTACGCCGCAAATTGCGCCTGGCCGACAGCGAACAACTGGACTGTGCCGGCGTCGTGAAGCGCCTGGGCTTCAAGGCGGATCAATTCACGCCGCTATCCCGCATCGCGGCCCACGCCTGGCTGGAAAGCCTGGATGCCGGCACCCGCGCCGGCATCGCCGCGGCCTACGAGCCGCTGGCCGGGCTGGACCTTGCCACACGGGTGAGCGGCAACGACGCTCACTACGCCAATTTCCCCTACGACGCCCAGCTTTGTTACCGCTTCCGGCTCGACGCCGCCTTGCGTGACGCGCGCGGCGACGCCGACGAAACGGATGCCCTCAGCGCGCTCAAAGCTTGCCTCTTGCCAATCTGGAAAAAGTTCGGCGAGCCCTGTCCATATGGCGTCATCCTGCTCGCCGACGGCGACCAGATGGGCGCGCTGCTGTCTGAAGCCGGCGACGCCGCCGCGCACGTAGAAATCACGCGCGCGCTATCCGGATTCGCAAGCGGCGTTGCGGCCCAGGTGCGCGCATTTTCCGGCCACGCCATCTATGCCGGCGGCGACGACGTGCTGGCATTCGTGCCGCTCGACCGCGCCGTCGCCTGCGCCGATGCCTTGCGCGCCGAATTCGCCGCCGTCCTGCAGCCGCTGGCGCGCAAACTTGGCACGGCAAGCCTGCCCACCTTGAGCGTGGGCCTGGCCATAGGCCACATGCTGGAACCGCTGGGCAAGCTGCGCGAACTGGCCGGCAGCGCGGAAAAACTGGCCAAGGGCGATCACTGCGGCGCCCTGCGCCGCAACGCCCTGGGCATCAAACTTGCCATCCGCTCGGGCGCCACCCTGGACCTACGGCTGCGTTGGGACGACCACGCCGGCCAGCAGGCGTTTGCGGACTGGCAGCAGGCCTACCGCGATGGCAGTATTCCCAGCCGCGTCGCCTACGACACGCGCGCCGTACATTTGCGTACCTGCTTTGCGCTCAGCGCCGACCCGCCGGTGCCCGGCATTCCCGCGGCCGAATTTGCCCGCATGCTGGATCGCGCCCGCACCACCCAAGGCAGCCTGCTCGGCGCCGGCATCAAGGCCGCCCTGGCTGCGCGCGCCGCCAACGTCCGCCTAGACCGACTCGCCGACGAACTGATCGCCGCGCGCTGGCTGGCGGCCAGAAATCAGCGCGACCTGGGAGAAAAAGCATGAGCGCCCGCCTGCACACCGTCATGCTGGAAGCTTTGGCACCGCTGGTATTCCGCTCCGGCAAGCCATTCGGCTCGCAATATGGCGCAGACGGCGCCGCGTTTCCGCTGCCTTCCAGCGCGGCCGGACTGCTGCGCACCTTGCACGCCGACCAGGCCGGCGCGCCTTTCGACGCAAAGAACGCCGAACAATTGCGCGAACTGAGCTGTCAGGGGCCGCTCCTGGCGCGCCGCCGGCACGGCAAGCGCCTGCAGTTCTTGCTGCCGCGCCCCGCCGACGCCCTGTACATGCGCGATGGCGACAACCGGCGCGTGCTGCGACTGGAGCCGCGCCCGCTCGCAGCCGATTGCGGGTGCGACCTGCACCCGGCACTGCTGCCGCTGCAAATGCAGCAGACGATGGCCGGCAAACCCGCGGACGGCCCGCAATTCTGGGCACTGGAACACCTGACCGCCTGGCAGGCCGGCAAGGACGTGGACTACACCGATCTTAAAGCCGCCGGCCAGCAAGCGCTCGCAGACGAAGTGCGCACCCACGTCGGCCTGGACGACCACAGCCTGGCCAGCGACGAAGGACTGCTGTTCCAGACCGGCGGCATAGACCTGGCCCCGGCGCGCGTCGCATCCGGCGGCATAGACCTGGCCCCGGCGTGCGTCGCATCCGGCGGCTGGGGCGACGCCGAACTGGTATTCATCGCCCGCACGTCCGCCAGCGTCGCGCCCACGCTGGCCACCTTCGGCGGCGAGCGGCGCCTGTCGCGCCTGAGCGCCGCGCCGGACAACTCCTGGCCGGTCGCGCCGGCAGGACTGGACGCCGCCATCCGCGCGGCCGGCGGCCTGTGCCTCACGCTCGCCACGCCGGCCATCTTTTCCGGCGGCCATATTCCCGGCTGGCTGGACGCCGACACGCTGGAAGGTTCGCCGCCCGGCATGCCGGGCCTGCGCCTGCGCCTGCGCGCGGCGGCGGTAGAACGCTGGCTGCCGGTGTCGGGCTGGGATTTGCAGCGCAATAGCCCCAAAGCCATGCGCAAGGCCGTCGCCGCGGGCGCCGTGTATTGGTTTCAGATCATCGCCGCCAGCCCGCCCGACATAGCCGCCAAACTTTGGCTTGCACCGCTTTCCGACCACCTGCAGGACGCCCGCGACGGCTTCGGCCTTGCCTTGCCGGCAGCCTGGCAAGCCGCCTGATTTGCCCTCCACACCGACCAGGAACAACACGATGAAACAACGCCTCTTTCACCTGCATGCGCTATCCGCGCTGCACATCGGCACTGGCCAGAGCGCCGGCACGGTAGACCTGCCCATCGCGCGCGCACGCGCCACCAACCTGCCCTTGGTCCCGGGTTCCGCGATCAAAGGCGTGCTGCGCGACGAACTGCCGGACCTGGACACGAACCGCCGCAAAACCCTGTTCGGCCCGGACAATATCGGCGCGGGCGACGCCCACGCCGGCGCGCTGGCGGTGGGCGACGCCCATCTGCTCATCCTGCCGGTACGCTCGTTTGCCGGCGTGGTGGCATTCGCTACCTGCCCGTTCATCCTGAACCGCTACGCGCGCGATTTCGACCAGGCGCCGCTAGTGCCGGCACCAGCCGAGAAAGGCGCCACCGTCACCAGCACGAGCGCACTCAAAACAGACGGCCACATTGCGCTCGAAGACCTGGAACTTGCCGCCCAAGAGGACGCTTCCACCGACGCCTGGGCCGGCCGCATTGCCGCCAGCCTGTACCCGGACAGCGAAATCTGGCGCGGCGAATTCACCCGCCGCTTCGCCGTGCTGGCCGACGACGTGTTTTCATTCCTGGCCGACACCGCCACGGAAATCCGCGCCCGCATACGCATCGACAACGACACCCGCACGGTCGACACCAGCGCGCTCTGGTACGAAGAAAACCTGCCCGCCGAAAGCGTACTGTGGGGCGTAATCGGCGTTTCCCGCGCGCGCGACCAGTCCGGCCTTACCGCCCAGCAGTTGTCCGACAGCCTGCCGGCACGCGAACTAGCGCTGCAAATCGGCGGCAAGCACACCGTAGGTCGCGGCCTGTGCCGTTTCCTGCTGGCCTGAGGTGCGCGCCATGACTGCCACCCGCACCCAAACCTATGCGCGCCGCGCGTACACCTGCATCGAAGCAGTAAAAGGCACACCCATAGAAAAGAAATACGGCGCCCTGGCATTGAGCTTTCCAGTCATGGTGCTGAAAAACGGTCTCGCCCAGGCGACCGGATTTTTGCTCGCCAAGGCCAAGGACGAGCACATCGCCTACCTGAACGACCTGGCCCGAGTATTGAACGGAGTTGACGGCAATGCGGACGGAAATTCGCCCGGCCAAGCCTTGCACCGAACCATCATCGCCACCGACCTGACGGCTTACCAGCGCTACACGCGCAACACGCTGGACGCCGCCGCCTGGATGAAACGCTACGCCCAGGGCCTGCTGAAAGCCGAAGCCACCGACGGAGACCAGCAATGACCCAGCTTATGCGCCCCGCCCTGCACCAGATTGCCAACGCCGCCCCCCAACCCCACGCCGGCCTGCTGCTCGCGCGCGGCCTGGCAGTGTGGGACGAGGAAAGCGGCCGTCGCAGCCTAAATGCCGGCAATCTGCTCGCCACTGTGTGCGAAATCGAACCGAGCGCTCTCTACAAGGCCGCATACGAACGCTGGAAGCAAACCACCGCCGACCGCAGCCGCTTTGCCCACTTCGTCGGCCGTGTCGAAGGCCGCCTGTTCGCCGGGCTGGCGGGCGGCGGCGCGCTGGAAACCGGCGTGACCACCCAGCACAGTTACGGCATGCCCATGCTGCCCGGCTCGTCCGTGAAAGGCGCGGCGCGCGCCCTCGCGCGCGCAATTGGAGTAACCGACGCATACCGCGCCGGGCTGTTCGGCGAAGACGACGACAGCGCAAAAAAGGCCGGACGTAGCGGCGGCGCCGGCTGCCTGGTGTGGCACGACGCCTGGTGGGTGCCGGACGGCAAGCCTTACGTGCGCGAAGTCGTGACGGTCCATCACCAGGAGTATTACGGCGGCAGGGGTGAAGCCACGGATTTCGACAGTCCGGTTCCCTGCGCGCAAATAGCCGTGCGCGGCAGCTTTCATTTCGTGGTCGAAGGCGATCCGGCCTGGGCCGAGCTGGCGCTCAGCTTGCTGCGCCAAGCCCTCAAAACGACCGGCATCGGCGCCAAGCGGGCGGCCGGCTATGGGTATCTGCCCCTCCCGGACCCGAAGGCTGCGGCCGAGGAAGCAGAAGTCGAGCAAGCGCACCGGGCGGCCGAGCGCGCGCGGCTGGAAGACCAACTCGGCCCGCGCCGCATGGCGCTGCGCGACTTCGCTGCCGCGTGCGAAGTCAAAGCAGCGGCCGGCAGGCGCGACAGAACCAACACCGGCCTGCACCAGCAGGCGCTGGCGCTAAGCCGCGAAGCATTGCTGGAAGGCGGTCCCTGGAGCGCCGACGAACGCCTGGCGCTGGGGGAAATTCTGGAACAGTGGCTGCCCAGGGTGGTGGAAACCTTCGACAAAAAAGACGACTGGCGGAAAGCCAGAACCAAGCTTCAAATTGCCACCTTGAAGGGGCAGACCTGATACAGTTTGTGCCAAGCGGTGGCATGGCGGCCAAGCCGCGGGTTCCAAAGTGCGTGGCCCGGCAGTACCACAGGGCATACACAGGGCATATTTCGTCGGGGGTTTCGGCGCCCTCCATGATTTGGCCGCAGGAACGACAGGCGGGCGAGACGCCCGCCCCCCCAGGTCGGTACAAGCCTCGGCGCGCCCTCATCAAACGCGGTTGGGCGCCGGAGTTTGCGGCGTTTTAGAAAAGCAGTCACAGCACGACATACTTGTGGAGCCGATCCAGTGATCCAGACAAAAATGTCCGAAGGCGGTCGCGTTGTCATTCCGGCAGAAATTCGCGAAAAAATGGGACTTAAAGCGGGCGACACCCTGTATTGGGAATTTGTCGACGGCGAAGCGCGCCTCAGCACGCGCCGCACGCGCATCGTGCGCAAGCCCTGGTGCGGCAATTTGTCCCGCAGGGGGTATCTTTGGTCGATGAACTGAGCGCCGAGCGCCACGCCGGGGTCGAACCTGAGTAACTGCCTGCCTGGCACCTGCGTCGCTCGATGCTCGCCTTAGAACGCAATTCAGTTACCTGGCCTGACCAACCCCAAACATACGCCATGCCCACCACGCTTATCACCTTTCTTGGCCGCGTCCCTCTGCATCAGGGCGGCACCTACCGATCGACCACCTACGTGCTGGACGACGCGCGCTTCGAAACGCGTTTCCTGGGCACCGGCCTGGCACGCGTACTCGATGTCGACGTGATCAGAATTCTCGGGACTACCGGCAGCATGTGGGATGTGTTGGCGGACGAACTGGACGCCCGCGGCGGCGACGACGACTGGCTCGCGCTGTCCGACGCCGCGCGCCACGATCGCGTAAGCGCGGAACAGTTGCAGGCCGTGGAAAGCTGCCTCAACGCGCGCGGCGGCCGGCGCTTCGAATTGCGGCTGATTCCCTACGGGTTTGAAGAACGGGTGCAAGCCGACATCCTGCGCGCTTTGTCCGAAGGACACGAACGCGCCGGCCGCCGCCACATCGTGCTCGACATCACCCACGGCCTGCGCCACCTGCCCATGCTGGGCCTGTTGTGCGCACTGTATTTGCGCGCGCTCGGGCACGCCCAGATAACCGACATCGTCTATGGCGCGTTCGACGTCGCCGCGCGCGACGGCGCCACCCCGGTGGTGCGCCTGAACGGCCTCCTGACCATGCAGGAATGGATACGCCGGCTGGAACAATTCGACAAGGATGGCGACTATGGCAGCTTCGCAGACCTGCTCGAACAAGACGGGCTGCCCGGCAAGCTGCTGCGCGAGGCGGCCTTCCTGGAACGGGTGGGCAACCTGTCGCTGGCGCGCAAAAAACTCGACACTTTCTGGCAACAGGCCGGACAGCCCGCCACGCCGGCCGGCACGCTGTTCTTTCCAGCCCTGCGCGAACGCCTGGCCTGGCGCACGGCGGCAAAACATTCCGAATGGGAGCGCCGGCTCGCCCGCCTGGCACTCGATAAGGCGGATTACCTGCGCGCAACGATTTTCGCGTTCGAATCGCGCATATCCGCACGTGTCGAGCAGATGGGCGGAAATATCAACGACTACCTGGGAAGCCGCAGCCAGGCCGAAAAACAACTGGCAGAAGAAACCAAGGAGGAACGCATAGACTACAAAAGCGAGCGCAATTTCATCACCTTGAGCTTTCTGCGCAACCAGCTCGCGCATGGCGTACGCGCCAACGTGGCGTCCGCATCCTGGTTCACGCAGCGGACGGCGGAACACGTCGCCGGGCTGGCCGGCGACGAAGCGCGCCTAAAGGCCTGGTTGGGCCGCGCGCTGGAAGCGTGAGCACGCCATGTTCGCCGCCAGCCGCTACCGCTTCGGTTCATGGATGGCCCACACGCCGAACCTCCTCACGTTTTCGGCATCGCTGCTGCGCGGTCAATTCGGCGCCCATCGGTACGGCACCGGACTGGCCGGGCGCGCCCTGCGCAATCTGTCCTGCGGACGGCTTGCGCGGGAGCGAACGCAAGGCGCTGCACTCGACAGCACGCGCGCGCCTTGCGCGGGCAGGACTGAACCCGGTACTGCCCGCGCCGGCAACGGGAAATGACTCCGGGCGGCGCCATTGGTACCTGGACGTCGTAGAGCAGCCGATCCCTGCTGCGCGCCACCCCCAAACCGCAACCACACCCGGACAGTTCATACATGACCCGTTATTTCGTATCCTTTCTGGGCACCAGCGACTATGTTTCGTGCAACTATTGCGCCGCCGGAGGCGCCCGCCAGGATGATGTGCGCTTCGTTCAGACTGCCGTGCTCAAGTTGCATTGCAGCGACTTCCAGCCCGGCGACCGCGTACTGATCGGATGCACCGAGGCGGCATTCAACAAGAGTTTCGATGGCCTTCAGCGAGAACTGGCGCGGAACGACTGGAGTGCCGACATTCCGGCCGAGGCCATACTGCTGCCCGAAGCCACCAGCGAGGCGGAACTTTGGCAGATATTCGACACGCTCAGTTCGGAGCTGACTGCACCCGACGCCGAAATCGTGTTCGACATTACCCACTCCTACCGTTCGCTGCCATTGCTGTTTGTCGTGCTCATTCAGTACCTCAAGGTGGTCCGCAAGGCGCGCCTGCGCGGCGTTCATTACGGCGCTTTCGAGCGCCTGGGCGTAGCTGCTGCGGTCAAAAACATGCCAATCGACGAGCGCGATGCTCCGCTCATCGATCTGACGCCGTTTTTGTCGCTATTCGACTGGAGCCTGGGCATAGACCGGCTGGTACGCTCGGGCGATGCGAGCGAACTGAAGCGTCTGGTCGACATCGCCAATCTGCCCCTGTTGCGCGAATCCAAAGGCCTCGACACAGCGGCGCAGGCGCTCAAATTAGTGGCCAACCAGATGGACCAGCTTGCCACGGCAATCAGCATGGTGCGCGGCAATAAAATTGCCGGCATCAATGTCAAATCGCATATTTACGACAAACTCGACGAAGTGGATGAAAAATCCGTGCCGCGCCCCTTACTGCCCGTGCTGGCACGCCTTAAATCCGAACTGAATGGGTGGCAGGATAAAAACTTGCTGAACGGCCTGCGCGCAGTGACCTGGTGTGCCCGCCACGGCCTCGTGCAACAAGGTTATACGCTGCTACAGGAAACCCTGGTCGGCTTGCTCGAAGAACGTTGGCGGCCGGAACTGGAACACCTGCCGGAGCTCGGAACCGGACGAGCGCGTCGCGATTTCGTATCCGCGCTGCTTGCGGTGACCGCAGAACGCAAGCCCGGAAATAGGTGGACCGGCAGCATACGCAAAAACAGGGCGCTGGTACGCACCCTGCGACTCGGCTTGTCGAATTCCGTGTTCGAGGCTTATTCGACGCTGACCGGTTGTCGCAACGACATGAACCACGGTGGGGTGGCCGACAACGCGCAAAGCGCGCGCAACCTCAGCGACAAGCTCGAACAAGTTGCAGCCGACATTTGCGCCGAATTTCTGCCGGAGCAAGCCTCCGCGCCCGGTATTGGGAAATGAGTCCGAGGTTCTCGCCGGGTCCAGTCCAGCGCGTGCGCTTCGCTGAAAAACCCGGCCACGCCGGCGCGCCGCCTACCCGTGGCGAATGGCGCAGGCAGTCCGGCAAGCTTGCCACCCCATCGCGCCCGCGGCAAGCGGCTCAAACTGTCGGCCTTAGCGCCGCAAACCCGAACCCATGAACCCGATCCCACTCGATTCCACCCGGCCCCACGCCTACCCGCAACGCATTTTGATTGCCACCGTGGGCGGTTCGCCGGCCGTATTGACCGAAACCCTGTATGTGCTCACCCAGGTGCAAAACCCGGCATTCGTTCCGACCGAAGTGCACCTGCTCACCACCACGCTGGGCGCGGAGAAGGCTGCGGCCTGCCTGCTGGGCGAAAATGGCAGCGGACAATTCCATGCCTTCCTGCACGACTATGGCCTGACCGGCCGCATCCACTTCGGCGCCGAGTGCATACACGTGCTGCGCAATTCTGCCGGCATCGCGCTGGAAGACATACGCAGCGTGGCCGACAACGAAGCCGCGGCGGACTTCATAACCGAATTCATACGGCGCAAGGCCGAAGGCGACAAACAGTGCGCGCTGCACGTGTCGCTTACCGGCGGGCGCAAAACTTTGGGCCACTACCTGGCGGCCGCGCTGTCGCTGCACGGCAGGCCGCAGGACCGCCTGTCGCACACGCTGGTATCGGAACCTTACGAAACTTCGGTGCCCGACTTCTATTACCCGCACCCCCACGACGTGTGGCTGGAGCGGCGCGGCGCGAACAGCAAAGTGCTGTCGCGCGAGGCCACGCTCACCATGGCGGAAATTCCTTTTGTGCGCCTGCGCGAAGGACGCGCATCGCGCGAGTTTTACGGCGGCGGCAGTTTTTCGGAAGTGGTGCGCCATGCTCAGCGCAGCATCGGCCCGGTGCGCCTGCACGTAGACCTGCGCGCCAGGCAACTGGTATTTGGCGACACCGTTGCACAAAAACTGTCTCCCAAACTATTCGCGTTCTATTGCTGGCTGGCGCGGCGCCGCCATGAGCACGGCGCGCACGTTTGGGTACACCCGGCGCACGACACGCCGCTCGGTTATCTGCGCGAGTACGCCCGGCTGCGCGACGGCTTTGCCACGGAAGCGCTGGAAGGCAAATACGCCTGGGCGCTACAGGGGAGCGAACCCACACCGGACCAACAGGAAAACTGGAAAAATGATTTCGAGCAGGCCGTGTCGAAAATAAAAAGACAGTTCATCGACCAGTTGGGCGACGCCGCCACGCCTTACCTCGTTACGCGCGGCGGCGCCCCCATATCCGGATACGGGCTGGCGCTCGAACCCGACCAGATACGGCTTAGTTGAACCGGGCCGGCCGATTTTCGGTTTGCCCCAGGCCTGCGGAAACAACAAGGAAGAACATGCTTACTTTACTCAACACCTCGATATTGACCACTTACGGCCGCTACGACTATCGCCCGGTAACACTGGACGAAGCCCGCGCGCTGGTGCGTGCGGAAGCCTGGCAAAGCGCCATAGGCCACGACGCCACGGCACGCATCGTGTCGCGCCTGCTGGGCATAGACTGCCCCACCCACCGCGTCGCCTGGCGGCAACAACCGGGCGAGCGCGCGCTGGTGCT
>JAEUNN010000807.1 GCA_016791085.1 Rhodocyclaceae bacterium
TCCGACCTGCGCCGAAGGCGTCACGCTCGTCCCCTCCGGCCTGAACCCCTTGAAGCACGACGACGTGGTCTACCGCGACCTGGACGACCCGCACCTGGTGTCGCCCATCATCTACAGCACCCGCGCGCTGGACGATTCGGATGACGTGCAAAACATGCTGCAGACGGTGTATCGGTTGTATGAGGAGAAGGGGATAGGAAAGGAAAAAGGAGTCGGAAAGGAAAAAGGGGGTCAGGTTAGATTTTTTTTGAAGGATAAATTAAATCCATGCTGACCCCTTTCACGCCCGGCAGCGCCCCGTGGGCAGCCCCGTAATTCCGTTCAAGCACATAGCGCACAAATACCGGCGGAAATTGTGCCGACCGAAATGTGGATGTCGTCATGCCGCGCCGGCGGAGTGCCATCGCCGGTCTCAGTGCTCGACGCATATGTACGGCGCTGCTGCGTTGCGTACAGGTTCCGGTTCGAGCACAGTCAAACCGAAATGCGCAAAGGCCGGGTTGAGAATCGGCTCGCGGCATTGACGGCCGACACCTTTGGCACAATTCCCCCCGGCGATTGCAGCCGGCGAAAGATCCTGCGCCTGAATCAGGGCTTGCGCCGTGCGTCGGCCACCGGCCCGCGACGCTCGATGTGGCGAAAGCAGATGCGCCCTTTGCTTAGATCGTAGGGCGAAATTTCCAGCGAAACCTTGTCGCCGGCGATGATGCGTATATGGTGCTTGCGCATTTTGCCCGCTGTGTAGGCGACCAGGTTGTGGCCATTGTCCAGGGTCACGCGGAAGCGGGAGTCCGGGAGCACTTCCATTACGACGCCATTCATTTCGATGAGTTCTTCTTTGGCCATATCTGAGCCCCCGCGGAAAATTGGAAAGAAAAAGCCCGGCAGCTGCCGGGCTGATCTGGGCGGGGTGCGGGGCGGGACCTAAGCCGTGGCCGCTATCCCTGGCAGGGCGTGCGGCATGGCTCAGTGGCCACGCCGGCTTGGCCGCCTGCTTAGTCGGCCGATCGAATGTTCGAAGCCTGCTTGCCCTTGGGGCCGGTGGTCACGTCGAAGGTGACGCGCTGGCCTTCCTTCAGGGTTTTGAAGCCCTGTCCTTGAACTGCGGAAAAATGGGCGAAAAGATCTTCACCACCGGCTTCCGGCGTGATGAAGCCGAAGCCCTTGGAATCGTTGAACCACTTTACGGTGCCTGTTGCCATGTCTTGGGTATCCTTGAAAAGCAAATAAGGGGTGTAACCCCCAAGTGTGAGGCGATTCGCAAGACGGCGGGGTGATGGAGGAAAAGATGCCGGAAGACCGCGGACACTGAACCAGACAACAACTGCACTACTTGAAGATCGCTGGCGCGGAGCATGCACGGTATCGCCCGGAATTGCAACCAAAATCTTTGCCAAAGCCGCCGCGCCGGGATTGGGTGAAAAAGAATGGGTGAAAAGGGGGGC
>JAEUNN010000825.1 GCA_016791085.1 Rhodocyclaceae bacterium
GGCCGAATTTGCCGCCGTGGCAACGAGCATCGCCGTGGACGATTTGCTGCGCGACACGCAAGAGTTCCCCGAGGTGGATGGTGTCTGACATACTTAAACGCATCGTCGCGGTAAAACGCGAGGAAATCGCCGCCGCATCGGCATTGAAACCGCTGGCCGCGCTGTTGCTCGATGCCGCCGCCGCCGCGCCGCCGCGCGATTTTGCCGGCGCGCTCTGCACCCGCATGGCCGCCGGCAGGGCCGCGGTAATCGCCGAAATCAAGCGTGCCAGCCCGTCCAAGGGCGTGCTGCGGGAAAATTTCCACCCGGCCGAAATCGCCGCGAGCTACGCCCAACATGGCGCCGCCTGCCTGTCGGTACTGACCGACCGGCAATTTTTCCAGGGTGCTGCGGAATACCTGCAACAGGCCCGCGCGGCCTGTACGCTGCCGGTGCTGCGCAAGGATTTCATGGTCGATGCCTACCAGATCGCCGAAGCGCGGGCGATCGGCGCCGATTGCATCTTGCTCATCGTGGCCGCGTTTTTCGACCCTGAGGACGGGGCAGGGGCCGCGGAGCCGGCGCTCGCGCGCCTGTCCGCATTGGAAAAATGCGCCCAGGACCTGGGCATGGCCGTGCTCGTGGAAGTACACGATGCGCAAGAACTCGATTTGGCGCTGCAGTTGAGCACGCCGCTATTGGGCATCAACAACCGCAACCTGCGCACCTTCGAGGTATCCCTCGCCACCACCTTGAGTCAGTTGCCGCGCATACCCGGCGACAAGCTGGTCATCACCGAAAGCGGCATCCTGTCCGCGTCCGACGTGGCGCTCATGCGCGATCATGGCGTACATGGCTTTCTGGTCGGTGAAGCATTCATGCGCGCCGCCGATCCGGGCGCGGAACTGGCGCGGCTGTTCGGCACAGCGGCGGTTTGAGTCGCGGCAAGCTGCATTTCGTTCGCTCGCTTGCCGCGCGTCCATGTGCGGGCCAGCGCATTACGAATGCACCTCGTGGCTTGTGCGGCCGGGGTGGATTGGCGCTTTGCAAACGGTGTAAGCTAGTTTCGTTGCCAGCCTTGGGAGTCGAATATGGGCTATCCGGCCGAAAAGCCTGTGCCGACGCTGGCTGAATTTCTGGCCTGGGAAGAAACCCAGCCCGACAAGCACGAATTCGTGAATGGCGAAATTTTTGCCATGGTGGGCGCGCGGCGCATCCATGCGAACGTTACGCTGAATGTCGCCAGCTTGCTGAAAAGCCATTTGCGAGGTACGCCGTGCCGAGCTTTCGTGACGGACGTCAAACTGCAGGTGGCCACGAACATGTTTTATCCCGATGTATTCGTGACCTGCGACCCCGGTGACCTGCAGGCCGATCGGATCATGCAGCACCCGCGCGTAATCATCGAAATCCTCTCCGACAGTACGGCCGCCTATGACCGCGGTGAAAAATTCTCCGTGTATCGCCAGGTGGACAGCCTGCAGGAATACGCGCTGATCGACCCGGAGCGCCTGACGATAGAAGTATTTCGCCGCATGCCGGAAGGCGACTGGCTGCTGGCCGCCAGCGAAGCCGGCCGCGGCCTCATCCTGAAAACCCTGGATTTCACCGCAGCGCCTGATCTGGTGTTCGAGGACGTAGCCGAAACTCCCTGAGCGCTGCGCGAGGCGAACCCGGCCTGTCCAACCGGCAAAGCAGCGGCAATCAGAAAAGTGTGATCGGGCGCCCTGGCGCCGCGCCGGTGCGCAAACATGTCTGTGCCGGACGCGGCGTCCGGCATCCGGCATCTCTCGATTTCGGGGGGGCAGGCACGCAGCGAAATCGCCATGTCTGTTGCAGGAAAGCAACTGCCTGGACCGATTTTGACCAAAAAAGCGACGCCGCGCTTGCCGCGGAATCGAGCCCTCGCCAGAATGCGCTCCAACTTCTCGCAACCGAGAGGTGGAACCAGGGAGCCCGAGTTTTCGCCCCTCATTCAATTTATCAACTGGAGAACTTTTCCATGCAAAAGAAAATCATCGCCCTGGCCATCGCCGGCTTGGCTTCGACCGCTGCCTTCGCGCAGTCCAACGTGACCATTTACGGTCGCCTCGACTACGGCTACATGAGCCGCAGCGGTGACATCAATGGCGTCAACTTCGACCGCAAGAGCGAACTGGCCGCTGGCGTTCAGTCTTTTTCCCGCCTCGGCTTCAAGGGTTCGGAAGATCTCGGCGGCGGTCTGAAGGCCATCTTCGAAATCGAATACAACCTGCAAATGGATACCAACGTCGGTATCGCCACCACCGCGCGTCACCAGTATGTCGGCCTGACCGGCAACTTCGGTACCGTGGTCGGCGGCTTCCTGGACGGCGTCCGTTACGGCATTTTCAACAAGTATGACGCCTTCGCCGGCGGTACGGTTGCCAACTTCACGCAAGTG
>JAEUNN010000906.1 GCA_016791085.1 Rhodocyclaceae bacterium
GTCGTCGTATGCCAGGGTCAGCGCGCGCTCTATGTCGCCCTGGGCGATCAGCGCGCCTATGGTTTCGCCTATCGGGTCGGCCGGCTTGGGCATTTCGGGAGAAAACTGTGTCTGGCGCGAAAAATCCACATCCACGTCCAGACCCAGTTGCTGGTGGAACTGGTACAGGGTGTAACCCAGCAAGTTGAACCCGACCAGCGTGAAATACATGCTGACCAGGTTGGCGGCGACGAACGCCGGCAGTGGCGGCAATTTCGCGACCACGAAAAACACCACGCCGGCGTTGGCGACGGACAGCAACAGCAGGCAGCCCCACAGGGCGAAATAGGCCCAGCCCAGGCTGGACATGATGGACAGCGTGGCGAACGGATTGACCGCGCGCCACACGCTGTTGTCGATGGCGATGATCATGACCGTGGCGGGCAGCCCCAGCAGCACCAGCCCGTGCGCGACCAGGAATGCGATTTCGCCGAAATTTTGCAGCGCCAGCCCTTCAAACAGGCCGAACAGCAGGAACACCGCGAGCTGCTTGTAGGGCCGCGACGCCGCCTCGGCGGTGCTGAACTGCTGGTATTGAGCAAGGGTCAGGCGGCCGCGCGCAGTTTGTTCCAGCACCTTGTAGGCGTAGCGGAAAAACGCCAGCCAGGGCACGGCGATGATCGCCAGCATGAGCAACAGCGTGAACGTGACGCCGCCGCGCAACAAATGGCGCGGGTCATCGCCGACCGCGGCGATGCCGATACCTGCGGCAAACACTGCCACGAAAACACAAACCACCTCCAGGGCCGTCAGCAGCCCCATGTAGATCAGCGGCTCGGATTGCAGCGGAAACAGGAAGAACTTCGGAAACCTCGCCCAGAACGGTGGAATGCTGCCCGTGGCGTAGGTGACTGGGGCGGAAATGTGCATTGGAACTCCGGTGCAGGGGCCGCACCACGACGGTCTTGAAGTATAGCCCAAACGCCACGCCGGAAATCGCTGCCAGCCTGGCAAGGGGTACTTCCCCCTTCACGCGTCGAGAGGCGCCTGGGGCGGACATTGCCGCGCCACGCAGCACGCTGCATGCAAAGTGCGCGTTTGGCGTGTACCGATTGCAGCCGGCTGTCGGATAATCGGCGGCAGGGCGCCGCCACGCCGGCGCCACCAGGCGAATATGATGCGCGTGTTAGTTCCGGGGTACTGCCTAGCCATGGACCATTTACTACCCAATATACAATTTCCGGCCGAACTGTTCATCAATCGCGAGTTGTCGCTGCTGGCATTCCAGCGGCGGGTGCTGGCGCAGGCGGCCGATGCCGAAGTTCCTCTGCTCGAACGGCTGCGCTTCCTGTGCATCGTGTCGTCCAATCTGGACGAATTTTTCGAAATCCGCGTCGCCGACCTGCTCGAAAAAGTGCGCATGCACGCGCTCGCGGGCGGCCCCGACGGGCGCCTGCCGGTGGAAGTGTTGCGTGCCGTCGAGATCGAGGCGCATGCCATCATGACCGAGCAGTACCACCTGCTGAACCGGGAAGTGCTGCCCGCACTGGCCGAAAAAGGCGTGCATTTTCTGCGCCGCGGCGAATGGACGCCGGCACAGTCGGCCTGGCTGCAAGACTATTTCGAACGCGAAGTGCTGCCGGTGCTCACGCCCATCGGGCTCGATCCGGCCCACCCGTTTCCGCGCGTGCTCAACAAAAGCCTCAATTTCGGCGTGGAACTGGAAGGCCTGGACGCGTTCGGGCGCGATTCGGGCTACGCCATCGTGCAGGCGCCGCGCACGCTGCCGCGGGTGATCCGGCTGCCGCCCGACATCGCCGGCGTGGAATACGGCTTCACCTTTCTGTCGTCCATCATGCACGCGCACGTCGGCGCCTTGTTCGAGGGCATGCAGGTGCTGGGCTGCTACCAGTTCCGCGTCACGCGCAATTCCGATCTGTTCGTCGATGAAGAAGAAATCAAGAATCTGCGCCACGCCCTGCAGGGCGAACTGCCGCAGCGCCATTTCGGCAACGCGGTGCGCCTGGAAGTGGCCGACAATTGTTCCGACAAGATGGCGGATTTCCTGCTCGGCCAGTTTTCGCTGTACCGGCGCGACCTGTACCGCACTCCCGGCCTCGTGAATCTGGTGCGGCTCATGCAGGTGCCGGACTGGGTAAACCGTCCCGACCTGAAATATCCGCCCTTCGTGCCCAGCCTGCCCAAGGTGCTCACCAAGCGCTACGACATATTCGAGTCGCTGCGAAAACAGGACGTGCTGCTGCACCACCCCTTCCAGAGTTTCGAACCGGTGCTGCAACTGGCGCGCGCGGCCGTGGACGATGCGCAGGTGGTGGCCATCAAAATGACCGTGTACCGCACCGGCACGGATTCGGAATTGATGGAGTGTCTGGTGCGTGCCGCGCAAAAGGGCAAAGAAGTAACCGCCGTGGTCGAACTTATGGCGCGTTTCGACGAAGAAGCCAACATCAACTGGGCGTCGCGGCTGGAAGAAGCCGGCGCGCACGTGGTGTATGGCGTGTTCGGCTACAAGACGCACGCCAAGCTCATGCTCATCATGCGGCGCGAAGATTTGGCCGACGGGCGCAGCGGCTACCGGCGCTATGCCCATCTCGGTACCGGCAACTACCACACGCGCACGACCAAGCTCTATACCGACTTCGGTCTCATGACCTGCAACGAGGCGATCTGCGCCGACGTGAGCGAGGTGTTCAAACAGCTTACCGGCCTGGGCAAGGCGAGCGACCTGCACCATCTGTGGCAGGCGCCGTTTTCGCTGCATCCGCGCCTGATCGAAGCAATACGCGCCGAAGCCGCCGCGGCGCGCGCCGGCCGCAAGGGCCACCTGATCGCCAAAATGAATGCGCTCCTGGAGCCGCAGATCATCCAGGCCCTGTACGAAGCCTCGGCGGCCGGCGTAAGCGTGGAACTGATCGTGCGCGGCGTCTGTGCGCTGCGCCCCGGCGTGCCCGGAATGTCCGACAACATACGCGTGCGCTCGGTGGTCGGGCGCTTTCTCGAACATACGCGCATTTTCTATTTTCACGCCGACGGCGCCGAACACGTGTATTTGGCCAGTGCCGACTGGATGGAGCGCAATTTTTTCCGCCGCATCGAGGTGTGCTTTCCGATACTGGACGGCAAGCTCAAGCGCCGCGTCGTCAAGGAAGGTTTGCGCCCCTATCTGGCCGACAACGCCCAGGCCTGGGAAATGCAAGCGGACGGCGGCTACCGCCGGCGCGTCCAGCGCGGCACGCGCCACTGCGGCCAGGAGGACTTGCTGCAGGCGCTGTCCGGCAAAGGAACCCCGGAATAGGCGCGCGACGCTCAAGCGCGTCCGCGCTCTGCCGTAAGTCAGTTATTGCCTGTTCCGATTTTTTGCCGTCATGCGCCGTGCCCCATTGCTGCTCCTGATCCTCTGCCTTGCCGCCTGCGACCGCCTGGGCCTGCCGGATGCCTCCAAAACCGCCGCTGCCGAAGAAGCCGACGGCAAGGCGGTCGGCGCCGCCTGCCGCCACGCCGGCCGCGCCATCGAAGACTGTTACACGATGAATCCCAAGGCGCACCGCGCGGCGGTATTCGCGGGCTGGAAAGACATGA
>JAEUNN010000968.1 GCA_016791085.1 Rhodocyclaceae bacterium
GCGTAGGCGGAGCGCGTTTGCAGCGGCGCCATGAGCTTCAGCAGCCGGTGCACGCGCGCGGCATCCAGGCAGCCGCCGCTGCCGGTTTCGCGGCTGGCGGCCTTGATGCCCAGCAAGGCATGGTCGAGGTCGCGCATCTGGCGGTGGAAATTCACGCCGGCCAGCGCCAGCCAGCCCAGCAGCAGCACCGCCAGCACCAGGGTCGCATACTGCACGCGGCGTATGAGCTGATTGCGCGACCAGATGCTCTGGCGCGTGGGCAGGGCCAGGAAAGGTTCGCCGAACAGCCGGTCGCCCAACAGATCGGCCAGAAAATCGACGTCCTTGCGCGGGCCCTCGGCGCCGCCGCCGGCCGCCGTGACCGAACCGGCGAAATAGATGCCGCGGCAGAAATAGCTCTGGCTCCATTCGTCGGGCTGGAACGCCACCTGGAACCAGCGCGCCAGCGGCCCGGCCAGGCGGCGGAAAGCCACCGGGAACAGGAACACCTGGTCCACGTCGTCGCCGGCGGCATCCGCGGCGGCCGGCGCGCCGTCCGCGGCCGCCGCCTGCGGGCGCGCCGCGTAATCGAGCAGCGCCACACGCAGGCGCTCGTCGAGCACGGCAAAGGCGTTTTCGGGCCATTTTTCGGGCGGCTGGCTCTGTATCGCGGGCGGAGCCGACCAGCCCACGATCTGGCGCCGCACTTGCGCCGGCTGCGCCTTCCAGAACGCCGAAAAGCCCGGTATGGCGTCGCACTGGCTCACCACCACATACACCGGCAGCGCAAATTCGAAGCGCCGCCGTATGTCCTCCAGCGCACCCAGCGCGCGCCGGGCGTCGTCCTGCAAGGCGCGTTCGCCGCCCAGCAACACGCGCGCGGATACCACCAGCACGATCTTGTCCAGCGGCCGCTCGGGCCGCAAGCGGTCGATGGCGTCGAGCAGGCGGGCCTTCTGGCGCGCGTCGCCGCCTTCGCCCTCGCTCGCCCACAGGCGCCCGGCCGGATCCAGCAACAGGCCGCCGCCGAACGCCGCGCACTCGCAATCCGCCAGATCGGGCGCCGCAAGCTTGGCCGGGCGCAGGTCGGCCTGCAGTTCGAGCATGGAGCGCACCAGGCTGGTTTTGCCGGCGCCGCGATCGCCCAGCACCAGTACCCAGGGCGTGGCATAGCGCGCTTCGCGCGAACTGACCAGATAGATGAGCGATTCGGCCAGGCGCCCTATCCAGCCGCGCCGCAGCAGGCGGCCCAGCCAGCCGGCGCCGGGGCGCAGCGCCGGCAGCGC
>JAEUNN010001241.1 GCA_016791085.1 Rhodocyclaceae bacterium
GCCCGGCCGCGGCGCTGCGCCGGCGCGCTCACGGGGGAGCGTGCCGCACGCAGCGCCGCCCTGCCCTCAAAACGCCCAGCAACTGCAACCGAAGGCGCCCCAGAACGACGCCTCATCCGCAACCGGCACGCGCGCGCGCCAGGCGTCCGCGTGGGCGTGGCCATGCACGCCGCAGGCGCTGGCACACTGGCAGGCCGCCTGCATGCGGGCGGTGTTGCGCTGGGTGGCCGCGGCGCGCGTGTAATAGCCGCCGAACTGGCGCACCGGCGACCAATCCGGCATGGGTGGCGGCAAGTCCGGCGCGAGCGGCCCGAATTCGTCGCCGGCATGCACCACCTTGCCGCCCAGCACGGTCAAAACCGACGTGATGCCCTGGATTTCGTCCTCGGGAACGCTGAAATAATCGGCCGAAAGCACCGCCAGGTCGGCGTATTGGCCGGCCTTGATTTGCCCTTTCAAGCCCTCTTCGCCGGAGAACCAGGTGTTGGCCACGGTCCATAAGCCGAGTGCGGTTTCGCGGTCGAGCAGATGGGCGCGCGGATACATGGCCAGGCCGCCCAGGCTGCGCCCGGTTACCAGCCAGGCGAGCGATACCCAGGGGTTGTAAGAGGCCACGCGGGTGGCGTCCGTGCCGGCGCCGACCGCCACGCCCATGTCCAGCATGCGCCGGATCGGCGGACTGTTGGCGGCCCGTTCCGCGCCGTAGCGCGCCACGAAATATTCGCCCTGGTACATCATGCGGTGCTGCACGGCGATGCCGCCGCCCAGCGCCGCCACGCGCGCGATGTTGCGCTCGGAAATGGTTTCGGCGTGGTCGAAAAACCAGTGCAGGCCGTCGAAAGGAATGTCGCGGTTTACCTTTTCGAACACGTCCAGCGCGCGTGTAATGGTTTCGTCGTAGGTGGCATGCATGCGCCAGGGCCAGCGCTTTTCGGCCAGCAGGCGCACCACCGGTTCCAGATCGTTTTCCATGGCGGGCGGCATTTCCGGCCGCTCGCAGCGGAAATCCTCGAAATCGGCCGCGCTATAGGCCAGCATTTCGCCGGCGCCGTTGTGGCGGTACAGCGCGTCGCCCCGGCCGGGCCGCAGGCTGTCCGTCCAGTTGCGGAAATCCGCCAGTTCTTCCTTGGGCCGCTGCGTGAACAGGTTGTACGCGAGACGCACCGTCAGCAGGCCTTCGGCATGCAGTTCCTCGATGATGCGATAGTCGTCCGGATAGTTCTGAAAGCCTCCTCCGGCGTCTATCACGCCGGTCACGCCCAGCCGGTTTACTTCGCGCATGAAGTGCCGCGTCGAGTTCTTTTGATATTCCGGCGGCAGTTTAGGGCCTTTGGCCAGCGTGGCGTAAAGGATCATGGCATTGGGCCGCGCCAGCAGCAGACCGGTCGGGTTGCCGGCTGCATCGCGCACGATTTCGCCGCCGGGCGGATTGGGCGTGTCCTTGCCGTAACCCACCGCGCGCAGCGCCGCGCCATTCAGCAAGGCCCGGTCGTACAGATGCAGGATGAATACCGGCGTGTCGGGCGCGGCGGCGTTCAGTTCGTCCAGCGTGGGCAGGCGCCGTTCCGCGAACTGATGTTCGGTGAAGCCGCCCACCACGCGCACCCACTGCGGTGCCGGCGTGCGCGCCGCCTGCGCCTTGAGCATGGACATCGCCTCGGCCAGCGA
>JAEUNN010001038.1 GCA_016791085.1 Rhodocyclaceae bacterium
GGTGCTGTACAACCTGCCGCCCAGCGCTTCGGGTCTGCCCGAAGGGGTCGCGCGCGAGGCGCTGCCGGCCGGCACGATGGAAGGCGTCAATGACTGGAAGCGCACCGGCTACGGCGGTCCGTGCCCGCCCATAGGCCGCCATCGCTATTTCCACAAGCTGTATGCGCTGGACGTCACGCTGTCGGGGCTGGCCAAGCCCACCAAGGCGCAGCTGGAAGCGGCCATGCACGGCCACATACTGGCGCAGGCAGAACTCATGGGCACTTACCAGAAGCGGCGTTGATGGGCGCAAAATCCAGCGCTGCCGCGCCGGGGTAAAGCAAGCTTCCGCAGTCCAGAACTCCAACCACGAGGTGAAGCATGGAATCGCAATTGCACACGATGTCCAATCTGTTCGCGCAACTGGGCCTGGCCTCCGACGCGGCGGCTATCGACGGCTTCATCGAAACCCACAGTCCGCTCGCCGCCGATGTGTTGCTTGCCGACGCAGCGTTCTGGTCCCCCAATCAGGCCACTTTCCTGCGCGAGGAAATTCTCGACGACGCCGATTGGGCCGAAGTCATAGACGAACTGAATTCCCGCCTGCGCGGTAAATAGACTGCGCGACCGGTGCGCCGGGCGGCGCGGCGGAAAAACCGCGTGCCTGGCGCTGCCCCCGCCATGGAGGCGGCGGCTTGGCACCGCGCACCGACCGATCGGGGCCTGCCAGCCCAGGCGGCCCCGCGACGCGGAGGTCGGTAACGCGCGGCGCGCCGCCGCCAAAGGACACGTGCCGCCGCGCCGCGGCCGGGCGTGCAAGGTTCGCCTTTTGCCGCGGCCGGCACGACTTCCATGCGCGGGCGCTCAGCCGCGCGTCCGGGCTGCGCGCAAGCTGCCGTGCCGTGGTTGGGTGCTGCGCTGCTCGCGCGGCGCATGAGCCGCGAACCTGCATCCTCCCGATTCAGAATTGGCCTCGCAAGTTCCGTTCCCGAGCGCCGCCGCGGACGTCCCGCCAGATTGCCGCGCCCAAGCCGGCAGTGTCGGATTTTTTTACGAACAGAGCATAAAGATTCTCGTGGGTAGTGCTTATGTGGTTGATTACAGGGTGATTTACAAGATAGGCATGCATTATGCGTTGACGTCATGGTGCTGGTCACGAGACCTGCTCGATACGCCGGCAGTGGCGACTACGCGCCCTGATCGGGATGCGATTCCAAACCGCCCGCGCCCATGCAAAAGGATAGTAACCATGAAGATTGCACCATCGATACTTGCCGCCGCGCTGATCGGTGCGCTCGGCGCAGGATCTGCCCAGGCCGTACCCGTCGGCTTCACCAAACTGACCGGCGTGACCGGCGGCACGCTCGCCGCGACGGCGGTTTATAAGGCCGATCTGGGTGCGCTGGGCTTCCAGATTGCATCGATT
Organism: Rhodocyclaceae bacterium; assembly: GCA_016791085.1. Classification (GTDB taxonomy): domain Bacteria; phylum Pseudomonadota; class Gammaproteobacteria; order Burkholderiales; family Rhodocyclaceae; genus JAEUNM01. Next base: position 1,406 of record JAEUNN010001038.1, read on the forward strand.
TCGATCGACGACGCGAGCGCCGGGCTTGGCGGCGCCGGCGGACAGTTCAGCGGCTTCGATCTGGACGCCATCAAACTTTCCACGACCGATTGCGCCGATGCGGCCTGCGCCGCGGCGGCAGCCGGCCTGGCGGTGTTCAATTTCGGCGGCGGCACTTTTTTCACGCCTGGCGCCCAGCGTGCGCCGGCTGATCCCAAACTGTTCGGCACCGGGCCCGCCGGCAATACCGTCGACAATGCGGTTGCGCGGCTGGGCCTGTTCGACGGCGAATCCACGACCGCCATTCCCGGCGCGGAAGGTTTCATGAGCATGGGCGACGGCGGCCGGCTCGCATTCAACCTGACCGCGCTGACCGATCCGACCGGCCTGTTCCTGTACATAGGCGAAGTCGGGGATAACGGCGAGGTCGCTGCGAGCAACATCGAAGTGCGCGACACGCGCGTTCCCGAACCCGGACTGCTCACGCTCGTGGGTCTGGGTCTTTGCGGCCTGTTCGGGCTGCGGCGCAGGCACACCGCCTGATTCGACCTCCGGCGGGCCCAGGCCGCCCGCCGTCTGTCAGCCCGCGCGGCGCGCCGCTCGCAATGAGCGGCCGCATTTGCGTACCGCGCCGGCTTCCATGACCGCCTATCCCGCCTCTGAACGCGCAAGCCCTGCCGGAAACACTGCCGCGGCTTGCGCGCCTGGTGTGGCCAATGCCGTCCCGCGCGATCCATGCCTGTTTCTGACCACGCCTCAGGGCTCACGGTGCGCTTGCGGCTGTCCGCAGGCTTTCGCCGCAGCGCCCCGCGCACCGTGAGTGGTTGTGCCGCGGCGCGACCGCGTGGCCGGCACGCAGCGGCGCCCACCGGAGGCGGCAGTTTTCTCCGTACGCATGTCACGTAGTCGTCAATAAAGGGGCTGCTGTTGCCTACGGCCTGTCGATCCAGGCCGGCGTACGCCCTGGAATCGGCGGCAGTGCGCGCTGGCGGGCCGGGGCAACGTCTGCTCGGCAGCGGCAGGACTCGCAGGCACGAAGTCGAATCCCCGCTGGACGGCAGCATTTTCGGCGGCGGCCAAACGCGGTAGCCCGCTGCCGCGTTTGGCCACCGGATCGTGCAAGCACCGGGCCGCTAGCGGCAGCCGCGGCCGCGCCATGACAATGGCACAAAAAAGTCTGCGCATGGGTGATTCTCGGATCGCGTTACCGTGTTTCAGGTAATCCGTTTAGCTAATACTAAACGCTGGCAGATATGCGCATTATCGACGTCCTGAGTCGCTGCACGGCGGTCGCCAGATCAAGTACTGGTGCGTCCCGCGCGAAATGTTGACACTACGCAAGACGCTACTGATCGAGCACATCCTGGCGCCATTTATGGTCACCGTTATGGGCGCTGTAGGCCCAGACTTACGCCGGAAAAAAGTGCTCAAGTTGCGGGCAGGGTTTGCCGAGATTACTGCAGTGCACTAGATGCAGAAGTTGGTATTCGGTGCGGCCGGACACTGCAGGCAGCCGCGGCGCGATCGAAAACGGTCGGCAAAGCGGCCTGGGGCAGGGGAGCCGGCCGCCGGAACCCATATTGGAAACACCATGAAATCAGACGTTTGCTGGCTCAAGGTTCACGGCATTCTGGCCAGTTTGTGTGCGCTGGTGGCTGCACCGGCCGTTGGCGGGGATGGCAAACTGCAGTTTTCCAGCTTTGGCACCGTGGGCGCTGCCTACCACTCCGCCGATTCCATCGAATATCGCCGCTCCATAGACCAAAGCGACGGTGCCATGGGCGGCAAGGTGAATTACGACATCGACAGTCTGATCGGTGTGCAGCTGAATGCGAATTTCGGCCATGCGGTCGAAGGCGTGCTCCAGGCGGTAAGCCGCCAACAGCCGGAAAACAACTGGAACCCGCAAACCACCTGGGCCTTCTTGCGCCATGCGCCGAATGAGTCCTGGGAATTTCGAGTCGGGCGCGTGGGTCTGGATTTGTTGCTGTTTTCCGAAACGCGCAACATTGGCTACTCGTATCTGCCGATACGCCCGGCACCGGAAGTGGTGGGCCTGAGCAGCATCGACCATCTCGACGGCTTCGACGTGAGCTTCCACCGGCCCGTCGGGTCCGGGGTCGCCAGCCTGAAATTTTATGCCGGCACCAGCCAGGGCAAGTTTTACAACGGTGGCGTGCGCGCGCAAGCGAAGGCAAAATTCGCCGCG
>JAEUNN010001243.1 GCA_016791085.1 Rhodocyclaceae bacterium
CGCAAAGCGCCGTCAGCAAGCTGTCGCGGCGCCGGCAACGATCCGGTCAGTCCGAATTTTAGGCAAGGCAGCTGGCGCAGATAATGACTATTCGCAATGCATCGGCTGGCCGGCGCGGCTATCTTTCAATCTTGAACTCGCTCGCCACGCACGTGCCGGCGGGGGTGTGCGGTCCGCACGGGCCGCCTGGCCAAATTACCGGGCAAGGGAGAACCGCCTTGAATATCCCGCAAATCGGTGGACGCTGTACATCCAGCTTGCATTACGCGAACCCACGCGCCTGCGCGCCGGCCCGGCGCTGCAGCCGGACCGGGTGCGGGGGCTGAGCGATGGCCGGGCGGCAGTGGGGCAGATGGGCGAGCGCGCGGACCAGCCGCGCGGCGCATCATGCGCGCGGCGCGCGCGTCTGGGGCCGGCACTTCGGTTCCATGGCCGCGGCGCCGCCGGCGCACGCAGGAAGCGCCTTGAACATGGCCGAATGCGTGCTGGGCGCGCACCAGGATCCGGCGCGCGTGGCGCTGCGCGTGGTGGACGCCAATGGCGCCGCGCGCGCGCTGCGTTACGGTGATCTGGCGTCGCTTGCTCACCGTTTTGCGCATGCGCTGGCGCACATCGGCATAGGCAAGGGCGACGTGCTGGGGGTGCTTTGCCCGCGTGGCGCCGAAGCCCACGTGACGGTGCTGGGCGGCCTGCTGGCCGGCGCCGTGGTGATGCCCCTGTTCGCGTCGTTCGGGCCGCAGCCGGTTGCCACGCGCATGGCGCTTGCGCGCGCCCGCGCCCTGGTCACCACGCGGCGGCTGTTCGAGCACAGCGTGCTGCCGCAGCGCGCGGCCATGCCGGCGCTGGAAAATATCGTGCTCGTGGATGGCCCCGGCAGCAACGGATGTTCGGCCTGCAGCAATCTGGCCGACATGCTGCGTTGCGAGCCCGACCAGGCCTACGAACCCGTCACGCGCGCCGGCGACCCGGCGCTGCTGCATTTCACGAGCGGCACGGGCGGCCGGCCCAAGGGCGTGCTGCACGTGCATGACGCCGTGCGCAGCCACCTCGCCACGGCGCGCGAAGCTTTGCAGCTTGGTGCCGGCGATGTGTTCTGGTGTACCGCCGACATGGGCTGGGTGACCGGCATGTCTTACGGCGTCATGGCGGCACTGGGCTGCGGTACGACCAGTGTGGTCAGTCCGGATGGATTTGACGCCGCGCTGTGGTACCGGATACTGGACGAGCAGGCCGTGAACGTCTGGTATACCTCGCCCACCGCGCTGCGCATGTTGGCGCGCTCGGCGCTGCCGGTGCCGCGCCTGCCCGCGCTGCGCCGCATTGCCAGCGTGGGCGAGGCGCTCGATGCGGCCTGCGTCGAATGGACCAGGAGGAATTTCGGCGTGCCGGTCTGCAATACCTGGTGGCAAACCGAAACCGGCGCCATCATGATCGCAGATGCCGTGGCGCCCGGACGGCATCCCGGCGCGATGGGCAAGCCGCTTACCGGCGTGGATGCGCGCATCGTGCGCCGCCTGGGCGGCCGGCGCATAGGCGTCGTAGACACCCAGGTCGCAGAGGGCGAACTGGCTTTCGCGGCCGGCTGGCCGTCCATGTTCCATGGGTATCTTGAAGACGAGTCGCGCTACCGCGCGCAGTTCGCGCATGGGCTGTATCTGAGCGGCGATATCGTGCGGCGCGACGAAGCGGGGCAGTACTGGTTCGTCGGGCGCCGCGACGACATGATCAAGACCGCCGGCCATCTGGTCGGGCCGGCCGAGGTGGAGCGCGTATTGACGCAGCACGAAGCCGTGGCCGAAGCCGGGGTGGTCGGCAAGCCGGATGCCGTGGCCGGCGAAATCGTCGTGGCCTGCGTGGTGCTCAAGCGCGGCCGCATTGCCACGCCGGCGCTGCGCGACGAATTGCTCGCGCATGCGCGTCGCGCACTGGGGCCGGTGCTGGCGCCGCGCCAAATCGAATTCCTGTCCGGGCTGCCGCATAACGAAGCCGGAAAAATCCTGCGGCGCCAGCTCAAGCGGCGCTGCACGCGGGTGCCGGTGCGCGAGCCCGCCGAGTCGGTTTGAAGGAGAGCACGTCGTGGATCCGCAGCAGCTGAAGCAGCAAATCGTGGACGTGATACGCCGGATCGCGCCGGAACTGGACCCGCAGCGCCTCGATCCGGGCCTGCCGCTGCGCGGGCAGATAGAACTCGATTCCATGGACATGCTGAATCTGTATGTGCGCATCAAGGAAGTTCTGGGCGTGGAAATTTGCGAAGCCGACTATGGCGCGCTGGGCACGCTGGATGCGCTCGCGGCTTATGTCGGCGCGCGCCTGGGGGCGCCCGCCGAGCGCTGAGGCGACATGAAGGAATATCCCGGCCAACTCGAGCGTACGCGCTACCTGCTGGATGGGCGCAGCGTCAGGGTGCGTCCGATACGCGCCTCCGACGCGCCCATGGAACAGGATTTCGTGCGCAATCTTTGCCCCGATTCGCGCTACGAGCGCTTCATGGTATCGCTGCGCGAATTGCCGCCGGACAAGCTCAAATACCTGACCGACATCGACTATGACCGGCATCTGGCGCTGGTTGCGACGGTCGTGGAGGCGGGCCGCGAAGTCGAGGTCGGCGTGGCGCGCTATGTCGTGGACCCGGACGGCCAGCGCTGCGAATTTGCGGTTGCCGTGGGCGACGACTGGCAGGGCACCGGCGTGGCCGGCGTGCTCATGTTCACGCTCATGGACGCGGCGCGCGCACGCGGCCTCAAAATCATGGAAGGCCTGGTGCTCGCGAACAATCACCGCATGCTCAAATTCGCCCGGCAACTGGGATTTAGCGTGCAGCATTGCCCGGGCGATGCAAGCACCGTGCATATCGAGCGCGCGCTTTAGTGCGTTCCGGGCCGGGTTTGGCCA
>JAEUNN010001182.1 GCA_016791085.1 Rhodocyclaceae bacterium
CTGGTGTATGGCCTGCACGCCACGCTCATGGCGACGCGCAAGGCGGATGCCGCGCTCGCCCTGGCCAAGGAAGAAACCCTTTCCAGTCCGCAGGATTACCGGCTCTACGGCATGCAGGCCAAATCCTACGCGGCGCTGGGCAAGGTCGCTGCGCAGCATCGCGCGCAGGCCGAACTGTATGCGCTGCAGGGGCTGTATGAAGCGGCGATAGAACAACTGCAGTTCGCGCAGAAAGCCGGCGACACCGATTTTTACGAAATGTCCGCCATCGACGCGCGCTTGCGCGAACTCAAAGCCCGCCACGCGGAAGAACGCAAGGACAAGCGCGGGCGCTGACCGGCCCCGGCAGGGGCGGCGCCGCCGTGCGCCTGCCGCCGCTCAGGGCCGCAGGAACATTTCCAGGCAGTTGCGCCCGCCGGCACGGTGGTAATGCACCGCGGCGCAAAAACCGTCCAGCAGCACCACGCCCAGGCCGCCCACGGGCCGTTCGTCGGGCGGCAAGTCGTGGCTTGCGTGGGGCAACTGGTCGAGCGGGTTGAAGGGCGTGCCGTCGTCGGCAAAATTCAGCACGGCCTGGCCGGAGCCGTCACGCCGCAGAGCAATTTCGACCCGGCTGGCGGCCGCGCCGTGATTGATCACGTTGGTGTACAGCTCCTCGGTGATCAGCATGAGCTTAAGTTGCGTATCGCGGCCGAACCCCAGTGTGGCGGCACCGTTTTCGACATGGCCCAGCGCCTCGCGCAGCGCCGCCTCGCCGACCGGAAAATTGCGCGGGGGTATCACGTCCATGCGTGGAAAATAGCGCAAATTCGTACCTGCCGCCCGGCTATCATGGAGATCCCGGAGCGGCTGCGCCGCGCCCCCAGCCGGGGTAAGCGCCGCAAGTCCGCCTGCCATGTAGCCGACCCAGGAGAATTTCATGTATCCGCGTTTTTTCGGCGCCAGCCTGTTCGTGCTTGCCGCGTCGATTGCCGCGCCGGCCCATGCCGAGCGTGCCGCCGTGGTGAAGATAGCTACCGGCGATGTATCCGTCGAGCGTGCCGGGCAGCGCATCGCAGCCCGCCCGGGCGATGAACTGCAGCCCGGCGACGTGCTTTCCACCGGTCCGGACAGTCGCGCCGGCATTACTTTCGAAGATAACTCGCGGGTCGCGCTGGGGCCCAAAACCCGTTACGTGATCGAGCGTTACGAATTCAACAGCACCACCCACGAAGGCCGTTTCGACGCCAACCTCACGCGCGGGTCCATGGCCATGGTGTCGGGCCGACTGTCCAAACAGTCGCCGGATGCGGTGCGCGTCAAAACCCCGTCCACGGTGCTGGCCGTGCGCGGCACGCAATTTCTCGTGGAAATCCCGGAGGATGAGCGGTGATGCGGCGTAGTCTGCTTGCCGCCGCCGCCGTGTGCTGCGCCGTTGCCGGGTGCACCACGCCGTCGCGCGTGGTACTGCTGCCCGACGAAGATGGCCATGTCGGCAAGCTGGTGGTACGCGCGGGTCAGGAAGAAACCACGCTAGACAAGGCCTACGCGTCGGCCAGCGTGGGCCGCGCCGGAGGACTCAGCGCTGCCGCCGCGGATGCACCCGCGGTGCGCAGCCAGTTTGCCGCCGCGCTCGGCGCGCTGCCGCCGCGGCCGGAATCGCATCGCGTGTTTTTCGAACTCGATTCCGACACCATGACCGCCGAATCGCGCGCCGAAGCGCGCGCCATCTGGGCGCAAATCGTGGCGCGTGCGGGCGCCGAAGTGCTGGTGGTCGGTCACACCGACACCAAAGGATCGCGCGAACACAACGACCGCCTGTCGCTCGCGCGTGCGCAGGCGGTGCGCGCGCAACTACTGGAACTGGGGTTCGATCCCGCTCGCGTAAAAATTGCCGGGCGCGGCGAGCGCGAGTTGCTCATCGCGACGCCCGACGAAACTCCCGAACCGCGCAACCGGCGCGCCGAAATCATCGTGCGTTGAATGCCGCCCGGCCGCTGCAGGCCCTGCCACCCGAACCCGCGCCGAGCCGCAAACAACGGCCCGGACGGGCCCTGGAGCAGCTGCCGCAAGCGGGCTAGGCCGGCTCCGGTCCGGCCCACTTCACGACCACGATGGTGAGGTCGTCCGGCAGTTCGGTGCCGGCGGCAAATTCGAGTACGTGGGACAAAATTCCATCCACCGCCGCTGTGGCGTCCGCCGTGGCGGGCAGGGCGCGCAATGCCGCATCCAGGCGTTCGCGTCCGTACAATTCGCCGGCCGGATTGCGCGCTTCGGTAACCCCGTCGGTAACCAGACATAGCAATTCGCCGGGTGCGAGCGCGTATTCGGTCTGTTCGTAGGCGTATTCCTCCAGCACGCACAGCGGCGGCCCGCCGCCCTGGTCCAGCGCGCGCAGGCCGGCCGGCCCCACCACCAGC
>JAEUNN010001236.1 GCA_016791085.1 Rhodocyclaceae bacterium
CGTGCATGACAGCCTGGCCACGCAGGAATTCGCCGGCGTGGTGCAGTTGATTTGCGCCGACGCGAGCGGCAGTTTCGGCCTCCAGGCCGGCCACGCGCCGCTCATCGCCGTGCTGCGCTACGGCCTCGCGCGTTTCCAGCGTGCCGGCGGCGGCTGGACTTACCTGGCGCTGCCGGGCGGCGTGCTGCGTGCCGCGCGGGATCGCGTCGAACTCGCCACGGTACGCTGTTTCGTGGGCACCGAGCGCGCCACCCTGAGCGCGCAACTGGCGCAGGAACTTGCGCGCACCGATTCCGACATCCACAGCGCACGTGCCAGCCTGGGCGCCATCGAGCGCGCGCTGGCGCGCCGCCTGGCGGAACTGTCGAGCGGCAGGGCACGCCGCGGCCAGCCATGATCCTGCATTCCCCAGCCGACCGCTTCGACAGCTCAACACAGCCCGGAAATGGTTGATGTTCATTCGCCCTGGCGAGCCCACCCCGGGGGCGGGCGGCGCTATGCACCCGATGGCACGACCGGCGCGCCGCCTGTCGTCCTTGCTGCTCCTTGCCGGGAGCGGCCACGCGTGTCGTCGCGCCTGGCCACGCAACACGCCAGCCGCAGCCCGGGATGCGTCCAGCTGAGGAATGCAGCATGATGGAGCGCGACGAACTGCAATCCCGCACCGAACGCGACCTGCGCCGCCTGGAACGGCGCGAACGCGCGCCGGCCGGCCTGATCGGCATGCTGTTTTATGGCGGCACGATAGGTTTGCTGTTCGTCGTGCCGGTGGTCGCCGGCGCCTATCTGGGGCGTTGGCTGGACACCCAGGCGGCCGGCTATTCGGTGCGCTGGACGGTGAGCGGCATCGTGCTGGGCATAGTGCTGGGTGCCTACAACGCCTATCGCTACGTGCAGAGGCATGCATGAGCGGCGAACTGACCGGCGGCGTGGTGTTCCGGCTCGGCGGGCTCGCCGTCAGCGACACCGTGGCGACCACCTGGGGGCTCATGCTGTTCCTGGCGCTGGCGGCGCGGCTGCTGACGCGCCGCCTGGCGCAACGGCCGGACCGCCCGCAAACGCTGGCCGAGGGCGTGGTCGCCACGATGCAGGCGGCAATCGCCGAGGTGGTGCCGGCAAGTGCCGTGCCCACCGTGCTGCCGTTTATCGCCACGCTGTGGCTGTTCGTGCTGGCCGCCAACCTGTGCGGCCTCATACCGGGCCTGCACGCACCCACGCGCGATCTGTCGGCCACCGCCGCCCTGGCGCTGCTGGTATTCGCTTCCACCC
>JAEUNN010001238.1 GCA_016791085.1 Rhodocyclaceae bacterium
CTGCAGCAGGCGCGGCAGCACCGGTTCGGACGACGAGGTGCCGAGTACGACCAGCAGTTCTTCACGAACGTAGCGCAGGATTTTCCAGAGGCTGAAGCCGTGGATACGGGCCAGCGCACCGAGGATGACGACGACAAAAAAGGTGCAGGCGATGTAGAAGGTGACGATCAGCAGGCCCAGCGATCCTATCGATCCCACACCGTACTTTCCGACCGTAAAGGCCATCGCGCCGAAAGCTCCGATCGGGGCCAGTTTCATGATGAAACCGAATACCGCGAACAGTACGCTGGCAAAGGATTCGATGGCTTCCTGCGCCAGGGTGCCGGCCTTGCCGATGCGGGTCAGGCCGAAACCGAACAGTATCGCCAACAGAAGTACCGGAAGCACTTCGCCCTCGGCAAACGCGCCGAAAAAGGCGTGCGGGATGATGTGCATGACGAATGGTACGAAGCCCATGTTGGCATCCGCCTTCGTGAACTTGGCAACCACCGAGGCATCGAGGTGTTTGGGGTCGATATGCATGCCCACGCCGGGTTCAATTATCGCAACCGCAGCCCAGCCAATAAGTAGCGCGATGATGGTCAGCAGGTAGAAAATGCCCATCGACTTGAGCATCGTTTTGCCGACCTCCTTGGTATCGTTCAGGCTGGCGACACCACTCACGATCGTGCAGAACACGACCGGTGCAATCATCATCTTGACCAGTTTCACGAATCCATCGCCAAGAGGCTTGAGGGATGCGCCGAAGTCGGGCCAATAGTGACCGACCGCAATCCCCAACACGACGCCTATCAAAACCTGCACATAAAGTGCCTTGTATAGTGGCTGCTTAGTCATTTCTGTTCTCCTCCAACGTGGATAAAAATTGGTCATGTACGAGGGGGAGTCTGGTTTTCTCCCCTCAGGCAGTGGTCGGCGACATAAACCTCGCCGGCCAGAAGGGGCCGGGCCGAGGTCAGCATTGCTGCGCCGACAAATTTCGGGATGCCCGTCCAGGGATCGGCGGACGAGACAAGGTTGCAATTCACTTTGCCGCTCGGATGTTCGATGACGATTTGCTGCGGATTGCTCTGACTGAGAACCGCCAGCTCTTCGGCAATCGTGTCCGGCGTGTGGCAGGCCGCGGCCAGGGCCATCGCACCGGTCGCAGCAAATACCGGGTGGCAGTTCGACCCGACGAAGTAGCGGGAGGCGATGGTCCCGCCGGCGCGCGGCGGCGCGATGATGGCAATCTTTGGCACGCCCAGCCCGGGGCTGTCAGCCAGACCCATCAAGCGCGCCGCGGCCGCACGGAGCTCTTCCAGTCGCTGCAGGAACACCGCATCGCCGTCCAGTTCCTGCTTGCTTTCGTATCCGCTCTTGCCCAGCGACTGGGCCTTGACAAGCACGATAGGGATCGCAAAGTCGACGCAGGTGACCGTCATGCCGAGAATTTCGTCGCGCGGCGACCCGGTGGGCAGCAGGCGGCCCGTTTTGGTACCGGTCGGATCGAAGAACTGCAGCGCAACGGGCGCGCACTTCCCGGGAACGCCGTCCACTTCGAAGCTGCCGCTGTAGCTCACCTTGCCGCCCGGCGTTTGGACGGTGGCTTCGACCACTTTCTGGCTGTTGGTGTTGAGTATCCGAACTTTGGTGACCGGGCTGTCGGCCTTCACCAGCCCGTATTCCACGGCAAATGGCGCGACGCCGGCCAGCATGTTCCCGCTATTCGGGAGTACATCGACCACATCGCGTGCCACCGAAACCTGCGCAAACAGGTATTCGACATCGGCATCGGGTTGGGACGAAGGGCCGACGATCACGACCTTGCTGCTGTGATCGTTGCCGCCGCCCATGCCGTCGATTTGCCGTGCGTCGGGCGAACCCATGGCAGCCAGCAGCATGCGATCACGGGCGGCCGGATCGGCGGGCAAATCCTTCGCGAAGAAGAACAGGCCTTTCGACGAACCGCCTCGCATCAGGACGCAGGGAATGCGCACTTGTGTCTCCTCATTGGGTTGGTGCTTGCCTGAGTCGAATATTAGGCAAACCCGCTATCCAACAGAAATGCAATAAATCGTGTAATTATTGCGAGATGCGCATATATTGCCGGAGTCGGTCCGCGCCGATTCGGGGATGCGGACAGGTGTCGGGCAGGCTAGGCATGGTCAGCCGCGAACGGCTGACCAAAGGGGGCAAGCAGATGAAGATCGACTTCGATGGTATTCAGGCGTTCGTGGTGATCGCGGAACTGGGCGGCTTCAACAAGGCCGCCGAACAGCTGCACATTACGCAAACCGCGCTGACCCGGCGTGTGCAAAAGCTCGAGTCCTATCTGGGGCTGAAACTGCTCGACCGTACCACCCGCTATGTTGAGCTCACCTCGGTCGGGAGGGAGTTTCTGCCTCAGGCCAGGGCGATCGTGGCCGAAATGACCGCGGCGGTCGGTCGTCTGAAGGACATGTCGAAATACGCGCGCGGCAATTTCACACTGGCGTGCGTGCCGACGATGGCCGCGCAAATCCTGCCTACGCTTATGCGCGAATATGCCAAGGACCACCCCAACAATCGGATCCGTTTGCTCGATGCGACGTCATACGAGGTGCGCGACGCGGTCCTGAACAGCCAGGCCGAGTTGGGTATAGGCATACTTGGAGAACAGCGTCCGGATCTGACCGAGGTGCCGCTGTTCGACGATCCTTTGATGTTCTTCTGCCGCGACTCGAACCCGCTCAGCGAAATGAAGTCGGTAACCTGGTCGGACATGAGCGATGCCGACCTCATCGTAGTCAGCAACCTGACCGCAACCCGGGCTTTTATGGACTATCAACTCGCCAAACGGGGAATCAGCCTGAGCGGCGCGTATGAGGTTCAGCACCATGCAACCGCTATCAGCCTGGTCGCTGCGGGAGTCGGCTGCGCGATCCTTCCGGCATCGACGTTCCAGGAGGGCGACAGGCCGGGTGTGCGCAGAATTCCCCTGGTCAGCCCTGTCGTCAAGCGCAAGGTCATATTGATCACGCGAAAGAACAGCACCTTGTCTCCGGCAGCCGAAGCTTTCCATGATCTGGTCAAGAAAACCTACCCTACGGGTGCAAGGGCTTGAACACCGATCCAATGAAACACTGACTGCGAGGCCCTTGCGGCGCTGCGTCGTCCCACAGCAGTCGGTTTGCTGACCACTGGCCTGTACGCATCGAATTGGGGGGCATTTGTTCCTGCCGTCAGGGGTGAATCAGGGTTCGCCCGACGGGGAAATCTTTACAAGACGTTATCGCGCGGCACTCGGGCATGGCGGGCGAGTCCAACTTTATGGACTGTGGATGAAACACAGCCATGTAACGGGAGTTGCCCAATGAAGCGCTTTCTACCCGTGCTGGCCGCGGCCATGA
>JAEUNN010001239.1 GCA_016791085.1 Rhodocyclaceae bacterium
GGCAAGGTCCGGCGTGACGCGCTCGTCGGAATCCACGCACAACACCCAGTCGTGGCGCGCCGCAGCGACGGCAAACTGTTTTTGCGGCCCGAAGCCCAGCCAGTCCTGATGCACCACCCGGGCACCCAGGCGGCGCGCCAAATCCACCGTAGCGTCACCGGAACCGCTATCGACGAGCAGAATTTCGTCGCAAAACTTCAGGCTTTCCAGGCAGGCTTCGAGCAGATGCGCGCAATTCAGCCCGATAATGACCGCCGAAACCGGCAAGCGGCCGCTCATGACGCGATCGCGCGGCGCCGCGGCCGGGCCTTGGGTACGTGCATGGGTGGGTCCCCGGTTGTGGGCAAGGGCAGGAATTTAACTCAGAACCGGCATGCGGGCACGCGCGGCCGCCTGGCGCGCCGCTGCCTGGCGTCGCCAGAGGGAGCAAGGCGTATGCGGGCAAACCACGAATTCGCCGGCGGAAAAGCTCGCGCCACGTTCATGCGCGCCATTGCTGCACCGCAACAAAAACCCTATAATCCCGCCTTGCCGCCATGACATCGATATTGCTCGTCAAAACGTCTTCGCTCGGCGACGTGGTGCATAACCTGCCCGTAGTCAGCGACATTCACGCCCGTTTTCCGCGCGCCCGCGTGGACTGGGTGGTCGAGGAGTCGTTTGCCGAATTGCCGCGCCTGCACCCTGGCGTGAGCACCATCATCCCGGTGGCGATACGGCGCTGGCGCCGGCAGTTGCTGCACCGCGCGACCTGGCGCGAGATCGGCGCATTCCGCCGCGCGCTGGGCGCAAATCAGTACGATTACGTCGTGGACACCCAGGGCCTGCTCAAAAGCGCCTGTATCACCTGGCAGGCGCATGGCCTGCGTTGCGGCTACAGCGCCGAAGCCGCGCGCGAACCGCTGGCCGCACGATTTTACGACCGCGGCTATGCAATTCCGCGCAATCTGCATGCGGTCGAACGCAACCGCTGGCTGGCCGCCGCGGCGCTCGAATATCCGCCGGATTTACCCTTGCGCTACGGCATCGCAGCGCCTGCGCGGCCGGATGCCGAACCCTATTGCGTGCTGCTCACCGCCACCAGCCGCGCCGACAAGAACTGGCCCGACGTGCAGTGGCTGGCGCTAGGCCAACTGCTCAATCTGCGCGGCTATGCCTGCGTGCTGCCGGCCGGTTCGAAAGTCGAGCGCGCACGCGCCGAGCGCTTGGCCCAGAACATGCGCCGCGCGCAATGCGCGCCGCCGTCCAATTTGACCCAACTGGCCGGACTGCTGGCCGGCGCGGCAGCCGTCGTCGGCGTGGATACCGGCCTCACGCACCTGGCCGCCGCGCTGGGGCGCCCGACCGTGGCGGTGTTCGGGGCGACCGACCCCATGCTGACCGGTGTGCATGCCGGCGCGCAGGCGGTCAATCTGGGGCGCATGGGCCAATTGCCGGATGCCCAGGAAGTTGCCGCCACGCTGTTCGAACTGGTCGCGTCCACGGCCGGCGCAGCCGCCGGCGCCACGCCCACATGAGCGGGCGTACGCTCTACACGCTGGTGACCGGAGCGCTATTGCCGCTGGCGCCGGCCTACCTGGCGTGGCGCGCGCGGCGCCAGCCGGAGTACCTGCAGCACGTGGGCGAACGTTACGCGATTTACCGCCAGCCCGTCCCGGCCAGCGCGCCGATCTGGCTGCACGCGGTATCGGTGGGCGAAACGCGCGCCGCGGCGGTGCTGGCCGAAGCGCTCATGAAGCGCCATCCGGACATTCCGCTGCTCATTACGCACGGTACGCCCACCGGGCGCGCCACCTCGGTGCAGTTGCTCGGCAAGCGCGCCGAGCGCGCCTATCTGCCTTACGATCATCCAATGTTGGTGCGGCGTTTCCTCAAGCACTTCCGGCCGCGCCTGGGCATAGTGCTGGAAACCGAAATCTGGCCCAACCTGAATGCCGCTTGCAGCGCCCAGGGCATACCGCTGTTGCTCGCGAACGCCCGGCTGTCGGCGCGTTCCGCAGCGCGCTACGCGCGTTTCGCAAAACTTGCGCGCGCGGCCGCAGCGGCGTATGCCGCGGTGGGCGCCCAGCACGCCGAGGATGCGGCCCGGCTCGAACAACTGGGTGCGCGCCAGGTATGCGTGACGGGCAATCTGAAGTTCGACGCCTTGCCGCCGCCTGCGCAACTGGAACTGGGCCGCGCCTTGCGCGCCGCCTGGGGCACGCGCCCGGTGGTGCTGGCAGCCAGCACGCGCGAAGGCGAAGAAATTCCATTGCTCGACGCCTACGCCGACCAGGCCCCGGAGGGCACCTTGCTGGTGCTGGTGCCGCGCCATCCGCAGCGTTTCGATGAAATCGCAGCCCTGATCGCAGCTCGCGGCCTGGCCATGCAGCGCCGCAGCGAAAACGCGCCCGCGGCGCCCGCGACGCGCGTATTGCTGGGCGACAGCATGGGCGAAATGTATGCCTACTACGCCGCCTCCGATGTCGCACTGATAGGCGGAAGCTGGCTGCCGCACGGCGGGCAGAACCTGATCGAAGCGTGCGCGGTCGGCACGCCGGTGGTGCTGGGACCACATACTTTCAATTTCGCGCAGGCCGCCGAGCTGGCCATCGCGGCCGGCGCCGCCGTACGCGCCACCGATGCCGCACGCGGCATGGCCATGGCGCTGGACTTGCTGGCGGACGGCTCGCGCCGTTCGGGGATGCGCAATGCCGGGCTGGAATTTGCCGCGGCGCACCGCGGCGCGACGCAGCGCACGCTGGAATTGATCGAGCCGCTACTCGAGGCGCACGCGCGCCCCCGGCGCTGACGCCGGCCGGCACACGGCCGGCAAGTCTATTCGAGCAGCGCGTTCACGGCGGCCAGATCGTCCTCGCCCAGACCGCCCGCGGCGGCCTTGAGCTTGAGCTGGGCCATGAGCGTGTCGTAGCGAGCTTTGGCGAGATCGCGCCGGGTCACATACAGCTGTTGCTGGGCATTGAGCACGTCGATATTGATGCGCACGCCCACTTCGTAGCCCAGTTTGTTGGCGTCCAGGGACGATTGCGAAGATAGCAGCGCGGCTTCCAGCGCCTTGACCTGGGCGCGTCCGCTGGACACGCCCAGATACGCCTGGCGCGCCGCAAACGCCGCGCCGCGGCGCGCGAAATCGAGATCGGCATCGGCTTTCTGGCGCAGCGCCTGGGCTTCGCGCGCGCGCGAACTGACGCTGCCGCCGGCATACAGCGGCACGGCGAGCTGCAAGCCTATGGTGGTTTGCTTGATGTCGCTGCCTACCCCGGTGACCGAACCGCCCTGGCCGGTGCGCCCGTAGCTGGCCACCACGTCCAGGGTAGGAAGATGGCCGGCACGTGCACGCTCGACCTCGCGCGAGGCGATTTCCTGCGCGGCGCGCTGGGCCTGCACGGTAAGCGCGCCGGTTTCGGCGCTGCTCACCCATTGTTCCACGGCGTCCGGCACCGGCGCGGACAGCGCCACATTGCCGCGCAGGCGTTTGAGCACATCCGGCTCGCGGCCGATGATCTGGCGCAGGTTGTCGCGCTTCACGTCGAGGTCGGCGCGGGCGGCGATTTCCTGGGCCGTGGCCAGGTCGTAGCGCGACTGGGCTTCATGCACGTCGGTAATGGTGACCGTGCCGACGTCGAAACTGCGCTTGGCCAGTTCCAGCTGCTGCGTGGTGGCCTCTTTTTGTGCCACGATGGACGCCAGCACGTCCTGCCCGTAAAGCACGTCGAAATACGCCTGCGCGGTACGCAGCGCAAGTTCCTGCCGCGCCTGGCCAAATTGCGCTTCGGCCTGCAGCACCTGCAGTTCGCCCTGTTTGTAGGCGACCCAGTTCTGCCAGCGGAACAGGGGTTGCGCCAGCGTTACGTTCCAGCCATTGCTGTTGTAGCGCTGGCTACCCTGCGGAAACAGGGTGGGCGTGCGGTAATGCACGTCCTGATCGTTGTAAGTGGTATTCGCGCTGGCCGAAAGCGTGGGCAACAAACCCGCGCGCGCCTGCGGAATGCGCTCGTCGGCAGCGCTGCGCTGGGCACGCGCGGATGCATATAGCGCATCGCTTTGCTGTGCGTCGCGCCAGGTTTCGAGCAGGTCTGCAGCATGAATCGGCGCCGCGCCGGCTGCGCCAAACAGCGCAATGACGCCCGCCATAGCCTGCCTGCAGATGCGTGCCGCCTTGCCCGAATTTGCCATCGCTTGGCTACGCGGGCGATTTGCGCCGGTGCTCACTCGCTCGTTCCTCGCCTGTTTGTTGGCATTGTTGCTTGCGCCGGCAGCCTGCGGCACCTGCGACTCATTTCAGTAGCGTGGCATGGCAGGATCGATTTCGCAAGCCCAGGCGTCAACGCCGCCGGCCAGGTTATGCACTTTCGCATAGCCTTGCTGGCGCAGGAACATGGCGACCTGGGCACTGCGCCCGCCGTGATGGCAAATGCACACGATATCGGCGCTGCGATCGAGTTCGCCGAGCCGGCCCGGCACGCTGTGCATGGGCATGTGGCGGGCGCCCTCGATATGGCAGAACTCCCATTCGCGCGCTTCGCGCACGTCCAGCAAAACGGGCTTTGCGCGTTCGCCGTCGGCCAGCCAGTCGGCCAGCGCGCGCACGGTCATTTGCTGCATGGCTTGCCTCCGCGTAACGGATTCAGAACTCGAATTCCTTGGGCGCCGCGGCGTTGGCCAGCGGCGCGACCAGCGTTTCGATCACGTTTTCGGTCTGGTACACCCCGTGCGTCTGGCAGGTGACGCACTTCAAGGTCATGGCCGGCCGCTTGCCGACCACCACCACCAGGCGCCCACCCGGCTTCAACTGCTCCTGGAAATCGTCGGGCAGTTGCGGCAGCGCGCCGCCCACGAAAATTACATCGTAGGGCCCACGCTGCGCCCAGCCGCGCGCGGCATCGCCCACTTCCACCGTGACGTTCTGCACTCCGGCACGGGCAAGGTTGGCTCGCGCGCGCTCCGCCAGTACCGGCGAAAGTTCCACGCTCACGACCTTGTCGGCCATGGCGCCCAGCAAAGCCGCCGAATAGCCCGAGCCGGTGCCGACATCGAGCACGTGATCGGTCTTTTTCACCCGCGCCGCCTGCAGCAGGCGCGCTTCTATCATGGGCGCGAGCATGTTCGCCCCCTCGCCGAGCGGAATTTCGACTTCCGCAAATGCCAGGTCGCGATACGCGCCGGGCACGAACTCTTCGCGCCTGACGACGGACAATGCATCCAGCACGGTCTGGTCGAGTACGTCCCAGGTGCGGATTTGTTGCGCCACCATATTGAATCGGGCTTTTTCGTAATCCATGGCATCCTCTATATTAGAATATACTAATACATGC
>JAEUNN010000001.1 GCA_016791085.1 Rhodocyclaceae bacterium
ACCCGCCCGTCGGTCGAAACGGAAGCCAGTACGCCGCGGCCGCCAATTTCGGTTGCATAGAGGATGATGCGCCCGTTGGGCGCGAAGCTGGGGGATTCGTCACGCGTGGAATCGGTCAGGGTTTGCGACTGACGCGTCCCGAGGTCCATCGCGGTAAGCTGGAAGCGGCCGCCGTTGCGGGCGATATAGGCGAGCGTGCGGCCGTCCGGAGAAATGCGCGGCGTCACGTTGTACGAACCTTCGTAGGTCAGTCGCTGGGCGTCGCCGCCATCGGCCGGCACGCGATAAATTTGCGGTGCGCCGCCGCGGTCCGAAGTGAAATAGATGAATCGGCCGTCGGGCGAATACTGCGGCTCGGTATCGATGCCGCGCGAACTGGTCACGCGCTGGACGCCGCTGCCGTCGGAATTGACGGTGTAGAGCTGCGAGCCGCCGTCCTTGGTGAGCACGATGGCGAGCCGGCGACCGTCCGGCGACCAGGCCGGAGCGGAATTCGAGCCCTTGAAATTCGCCACGATCTGGCGCTGGCCGCTGCTTAGTGTGTGCACATAGATGACCGGCTTTTTCTGCTCGAAGGACACATAGGCCAGGCGCGCTCCGTCCGGCGCCCAGGACGGCGAAATGATGGGCTCGCGCGAGCGCA
Organism: Rhodocyclaceae bacterium; assembly: GCA_016791085.1. Taxonomy (GTDB): domain Bacteria; phylum Pseudomonadota; class Gammaproteobacteria; order Burkholderiales; family Rhodocyclaceae; genus JAEUNM01. Next base: position 644 of record JAEUNN010000001.1, read on the forward strand.
GCGCAACCTGGGCGTTCTGGCCGTCGGCGTCGGCGATCTGCAATTCGTATTGCGGGCCGTTTTTCACGACATAGGCGATGCGCGTGGAAAACACCCCGCGCTCGCCCAACAGCTTTTCGTACACGAAATCGGCGATGCGATGTCCGGCCGCGCGCGCCTGCGTGGACTGCAGCAAAAACGCCAGTCCGCCCAGTTCGCCGCCTTGCACCGTGTCGTGCAGCTTGACGCGCGCTTCGCTGCGGCCGCCTTCGCCGGAATTGATGCCGCCAGCCACCAGGGCATCGGCGCCGCGCGCCTTCCAGTCGGCGGCATTGACGGGCGTTGCCGGACCCACCGGCGCGAAGCCAGGTTCGACCAGCGTGAACAGTTTGGAACTTTCGAGATCGCTACGCACCACGCCCGCAACCACTGAGGGCAGCAGTCCGCTGCCTTCGAAATTGGCTATCGCTATCGGAATACGCTTGGCGCCGGCGCCGGTTATTTCTATCGAAAGTTCGGCGTGTGCGGCAACCGCCGCCACGAACAGCGCGCCGGTCAGAATCCGGCGCAACAGGGTCGGAATGAAATGCATCGGTGGATTATCCTACATTACTCAGTTGGACGCGCCGGAGCCGGCGGCGGGCGACTTGTCCGGCAAGCCGCGGCGATATGCCCGGGCATCCGCCACGCGCACGAGCCAGGGCGCCAGGCGGCGCTTGCGTCCTGCCATAGGGTGCGTCGCGGCGCCGCGGCGCGCGCTATGCTCGACATGATTTCGCAAGATCTATCCTTCCGGCCTGTTATTGAAGTATTTGAGCGCTTAATTGGAATATGCAGGATTGCATGCGGCCTGATGCGCGCGCTTAATCGTCCAGCGGCCTGAAAGTCAGTTTCAGGTCGCGCTGAAACGCGCCGGGATTAGCCGGCTTGGGTAGCGGCGCGGCTTTGAATATGGCACGTTCGATCGCTGCGTCGAGCGCCGGGTTCCCGGTCGATTTTTTGAGTTTTGCCTCCATGACGTCGCCGTCCGGCAGCAGGTTTACCTGGAATATGGCTTCGGGGTGTCCGGTCGTGCCGGGCGGAAGTACGATGTGCTTGCGCACCTGGGCGCGGATCGCGTCGCCCCAATCTTTGCTTGCGCGCTCCTGCGCGGCCTTGGCCTGCGTATCCCGCAATTCCCGGTTCAGGCGATCGACTTCCTGCGCCGCCATGTTCTGCGTGATTCTTTGCGATTCCCGCGCGAGCTGCTGTTGCATGAGCTTGCGTTCTTCCGCGCGTTCCTGCTCGCGTTCCTTTTCGCGCTCGGCTTGCGGATCGGGGGGCGGCGGCTTGGGCGTTTCTTTGGGCTTTTCTTTGGGTTTTTCCTTGTCCTTGATGGCGATGTCGGGCTTGGGCGGCGGCTTCACCTCAACCCGCGGCGGCGGCTTCACCTCGGGAGCGGGCTTCACTTCGGGCAGCGGTTTGGGCGGCGGCGGCCGCGCGGCCGGCGTGGTGGCGGGCAGGCTGCGCACCAGTTCCACCTCCACCGGAGCGGCCGGGCGGTTTTGCCAGCGCACGCCGAATATCAGGATTACCGCCAGCACCACGTGCACCGATACCGCCAGTACGGCGGATATCAGTTTGCCCGGATCGGGCGCACCGGTGTGGGGCAATACCGATTCGCTCATCGCGTGGCCCGGTTCTGCACCAACAAGCCGATTTTTTGCAGACCCGCGCGCTGCAGTTCGTCGAGCACCGCGACCACCGCCTCATAGCGCACGCGCTTGTCGCCGGCCACCAGCACCGGGCGTGGCGCGCCTTCGCTTTGCGCGGCCTGGATCACCCGCACGAGCTGGGCTTTGTCGAGCGGCTGCTGTTTGCCGCTCTTGGGGTCGCGCAATTCCAGCGAGCCGTCCTCGTGCACCAGCAATTCCAGCGGGTCGGCCGGGGCCTGCGCGGCTTTGCCCACGCTGGGCACGTCTATGGACGCGGACTGGATGAGCGGCGCGGTCACCATGAATATGACCAGCAGCACCAGCATCACGTCGATATACGGCACGACGTTGATCTGATTCATGAGGCGGCGCTGGCGCATGGCTCAATGCTCCGCCCGGGCGCATGCGGTGTTCATCGCATTTGCCTCTGCAGGATGTTGGAAAATTCTTCCATGAAGCTTTCCCAGCGTATGGATATGCGGTCTATGTCGTGCGCGAAGCGGTTGTAGGCCACCACCGCCGGAATCGCCGCGAACAGGCCGATTGCCGTGGCGACCAGGGCTTCGGCAATGCCGGGCGCAACGTGCGCGAGGGTGGCCGAACTGACATTGGCCAGGCCGCGGAACGCATTCATGATGCCCCACACCGTGCCGAACAGCCCTACATAAGGGCTGACCGACCCGGTCGAAGCCAGGAAAGCTAGGTGCGCTTCGAGGTCATCCAGTTCGCGCTGAAAGGTTGCCCGCATGGCGCGGCGCGCACCATCCAGCTGCGCCTGTCCGTCGCCGGCGCGCTGTCCGCGCAATTTGGTGAATTCGCGGTAACCGGCTTCGAATATGCGCTCCATGCCGCCGCAGTTGTGGCGGTCATTGGCGGCGCTCTGGTAGAGCGCGGCCAGATCGCCGCCGCTCCAGAAATCGAGTTCGAAACGGTCCGTCTTGTTGCGCGCGCGGCGGATGGCGAACCACTTGCGGAATATCCAGTACCAGCTCATGAACGATACCCCCAGCAACAAGGCCATGACGAGCTTCACGGTAAGGCTGGCGTTGCTGACCAG